>JAAUPU010000008.1 GCA_012032975.1 Caldilineaceae bacterium
AGCGCCACACCGCCAGTTACGACATCGATTACCTCCACCGCGCCGGGAATCACGTCGGAAATGACCACGTTTTGGGCAACGCTCGGCCCGTTGTTGGTGAAGACCAGCGTGTAGGTGATGGTGTCGCCTGGCTGTGCCTGGTCGGTCGACACGCTCTTGGCAATCGCGACATCGGAGTCTGCCGCGAATTCGGATTCATAGGCGCCGATGTCGCAAAATGCACTGATCGCGTTCGGGCGTGTCGCGCCGCGCTGATCGGTGGGGGGTGCATCGACGCAGGAACCGGCGTCGATGGCCGGGCTGCCCGCGAGCAACGCGTGGGTCTCGGTCTCGCCGCCGTTGTCGGCCAGCGACGCCAGCTTTGCATCGATCGGCTCTGCCAGCGTGCCCACCTGGTCGCCGCCAACGCCATCGACCAATCCGCTGCTGCCGTCGCCGATGCCGATCAGGTTGTAGCCATTGCTGGTGAAGTCGCCAGACACGTCCGGTTGTTCGGTGATGGGCGTCGTGTCGATGTTGTCAGCAATGATCGCGTTATAGAGGAAGACCGCGCCTTCGTCGTTGGCCACACCGCCGCCGTCGCCGTCAGCACTGTTTTCGGTCACGGTCGTGTGATAGAGATAGGTCGTCTCGCCGTAGAAGCCACTCTCCAGTACGCCGCCGCCGTCTGCGTCCGCCTGGTTGCCGCTGATGGTGCTGTTGGTGGCTGTGAAGGTGCCGCTGTTAAAGATACCGCCGCCCGAAAGGGCCGCGTTCTCCACGACGGTGCTCCCCTGCAAATAGAGGCTCGCGTCACTCCAGACACCGCCGCCGGTTGCCGGCGACGGCAGTATTGCTGAAGATCGTGCTGTTCTGATGGTGAGATCGCCATCGATCAGGCAGATGCCGCCGCCGTCAAATTCAGCAAGATTGTCGAAGAGCAGTGCGCCGCGTAGCGTGGAACTTTCGCCGCCGCTTTCAAGCGCGCCGCCGTAGGAAGTCGCATAGTTTCCGATCAGGATCACATTGCTTGCATCCAGCGAGTCGTTGGTAGAAAAACCGCCGCCGACGCTGGCCGTGTTGGAAATGAACGTGGTCCCCGTGATGAAGAGGACGCCCCCGTCTCCACTGCCCGAGTATAGACCACCGCCCGAACTGGCGGCTTCGTTCTCATTAAAAGAGCCGCCAACGACCATCACATCTGTGTAACCCCCAGATGCCGCCACCATCGCCGCCACCTTCACCGCCGGTTGCTTCGTTGGAAAGGAAGGTTGTGGCGGTGACTGCGACCGAAGAATCGGCATAGAGGCCGCCACCGTCGAAGCCCGTGTTTGCTTGGAAAGCGCTATTGACCACCGACGATGGATCGTTTAGATAGACGCCGCCGCCCTCAGATTCTGCCGTGTTGGAGACGAAGACCGTGTCGGTGATGACGGCGCCGCTGTCTGCATAGAGGCCACCGCCCGAGCCATCGGCATAGTTGAGCTGGAAGAGGCTGCCGCTCACCGTGGCAAGTGCGCCCGCAAATGCGCCGCCAGCGTTGCCATAGGCCATGTTGCCGATGAACTCAGTGTCTTCGATGGCGAGCGTCGACTCGGCATAAATGCCACCGCCGGTTAGGGCGCCGGACGCGATGTTGTCGCGCAAGTGGCTGTCGCGCAGGATGGTTACCCCTGCCACCCGTGCGCCGCCGCCAATGCCGGCAGTGTTGGTCAGGAACGTGGTGTTGGTCATGGTCGCTGCCGCGGAGCCATACAGGCCGCCGCCGCTGCTGGTCGCTTCGTTCAACTCGAAGAGGCTCTCCTCAATCGTGGCCGCATCCACTGCAAACGCGCCGCCGCCCTCATCAGACTCATTGCCGACGAACTGCGTGTTCTCCACGGTGAGCGCCATGCCGGCATAGAGACCGCCACCGGCAAAAGTGGCCGAGTTGGATTGAAAGACGCTGTTGCGCACGGTCAGAGCGTCCTCGACCATGAGGCCGCCGCCGTAGCTTGCGTTCACGTTTTCGACGAAGTGAGAGTTTTCCACCCAAGTCGGTTCGATCACATACGCGCCGCTGCCAAAACCGCTCGACTCGTTCGCGATGAACGTCGTACCCGAAATGGTGGTGGACTCATTGGAAAAGAGGCCGCCGCCGTCCGTACCTGCGGTGTTGGACATCAACAAACTGTTTGTCACCGTCAGGCCCTCGGTGACATAGAGGCCGCCGCCTCGGGTCGCGGCTTCGTTCTCCACGATCTGAGAATTTTCTATTATTACATTGCTCGCAGAGCGCAGGCCTCCGCCATGGCGTGCGGCGGTGTTGTTCTGCAGCGCGACATTGTCCAGCGCCAGGCCGCCGTGGGCAAAAATTGCGCCGCCATCCATATCGAGGCTATCAAAGCCGTCGACGCAGCCATTTTGGACGGTCATGTCGTTTAAGGTCAGAAAGGCGTCTGCCGCCACGTGGAAGAGACGGAATTCAGGTTCCTCCACGCCAGGGCAGGAATAGGACGAGGAGCGTTCGACCGTCGCGCCGTTGCCCGTAATGGTCAGCGTGTCGGTGATCGACGGCAAGCCGTTTTCGCCGTCGGTGTAGTCAACGGTGTACTCCAGTTCGTAGAGCGCGTCGGCGGTCAACGTGATGCCGGTGATCGAGGGCGTGGCATTGGCCAGCAGGATCGCTTCCACCAGAGTACAGTGAACGTTCGAGCAGTCTCCATCATCGTCGGAGTCGTAGGCATTGGCCCAGAGCACAGGACCCGTCTGCACCGCATCACCGACGCCAAAGAGCGTCAGGTGGTCGAGGACGGCAACGATGACATTGTTCGTCGTGTCCAGCGAACAACCCGCACAGGGAAGCACCGGTACCCACACTGCGCCGTCGTGATAGTAGAGGTTGAGGAGAGATTCGTTGCTCAATCCAGCGGCTTGCCACGCGGCATCGGTATAGTGGAGGGTCAGCGTGAAGGGTTTCGAGAAGCTGTCCACGTCGCCGTCGCATCGGCCGCAGAGATATCGAAGGCCTTCCCTGCCAGCACGAAATTGGCCGTGGCCGGCGGCGCGGAGGCAAATCGCGTGTAGGAAAGCGTGGTGCTGTTGGCGACCGCGCCGGGAGGAAACTCAATGCTGACCGTGCCATCTGCACTGGTGAGCAAGCCCCCGGTCAGTGGATCGATGGTGGCAATGGTTGTGTAGTCACCGCTGACGTCTGAAAGCGCGAAGATAAAGGTGTTCGGTGTGCCCAATGTGGGGCCGTCCTCTGTATTGGGCTGGCCGAGCGAATAGGCCTCCGCGCCGACGATTGCCAGCGCATCCAGGGCCGCTTGCTCGCTGGCTGCCGCGCCATAATAGAGGCTGAAGCGTCGCGTCTCGTCGGGAGCCAGGACGCCAAAGTCCAGATCGAAGAGAGCGCCGTGGTCCTCTGGACCCGAGTCTACGAACGACCCTGCCGCCGAGATAAGAGTGCCTTCGGCAAGTGGATCGGCGCTGGCAAAGCCATTGTCGCTGGTGTAGGCAATGACCGTTGCATTGCCGGCATCAATGGTAACGAACTCGTGGAATGCCGTTGGCTCGACATCCCAGTCCATGACGCGCCGGTAGAGCAGATTGGTGGGTGCGCTGGAAATATTGGTGATGGCCACATCCACCTGATACAAAGCTGAGGTAGCGGACGGCTTAAAGTCGTGGGTGATGCTGAAGGTGTCGCCCATCTGGACCTGCGATGTGGCGGTTGTGGCGGTCGAACTAAAACCAAGTACGGTCAGATTGTCGATGCCGTCCTCTTCGCTTGCATAGCCGCTCGATTCGGTCAATGCATCTGCTACGCCCCACCCTTCACAGTCACAGCCAACAGCGAGAGATTCATTCTCCGTGGCCAAGAACTCCAGGCCAACCCTGTCGTAGATAAGATGTCCTTGGGGATTTACGCCAAGAGCTACCGAGCCGTTGCTGATCACTGCCCCTGCTACCGACGCTGCGGAAAACTCTTCCGCGGAAAACCTTCCGCAGCAAAGGCACGTGTCGCCGGGCCTTCCACAATTATCTCTTCCAGCGCCTCCTGGTTACGACCGGATTGAGCGTGGGCGGCAGGCGCGGAGTACCAATTCCAGAGCAGAAAGGAAACCAACAAAACCGGCAAAAGGCGCCGGCTACGGCTACGTTGAACGCTTGCGGGCGGCGCCAGAAACCGGAGGATCGATTGATGAATCATAGTTTCACTTCTCTCTGTCAGCAGTTGGTCGATGACCAGAATGATCGTACGGTTCGGACTTGACCCTCGTGTATCGCTTGCTCCGGCAGATCAGGTCGAAAGCAACCGAACCGTCAAGCAGTATACGTCATAAGCGGACTGCTTACAAGCAGGCCAAGAAATTCTTCGGCACCCATCGAATTGCACAATATATTGCTCTCCACTCAAACTCGCGCGCTGTTGAATGCAGAGCTTACCACACCAATGATGCACGCTAACGTTAGCCAACCGTTAACGTTTCATAAGTGGTGACGGCCTGATGGAAGTTGCATGCAGGTGGTTGAGCGGCTCTCGTGATGCGGGGCTTTGCGAAACGAGAGAGTCGCCTGAGATCGGCATCCGGCGTTGTGGGTCGGACAAGTCTGCCGGGAATAGGGAGCTAGACAAGCTGAGCCGATGACCAAATCCCGCATTCCAAAGGAGACATAACGAGACAGGTCAGAGCGCCTGGCGCGCTCTACGACAGGACAGGTGCGGCGCTGGCAACCTTCTGGCTTGCCTCATCGAGCCGGTCGACGAGGACGTGGATGACACCGAGTGCCAATTGTGGCGCTTCACTGAGCAGATCCAGGAAGTCTTCTCGACTGATCTTTAGCGCAGTCATATCGGAAGCAGCGACGCAACTGGCGGTGCGTGGCTGGCTGGCCAGGATGCCCATTTCGCCATGCACGCTGCGCGCGCCCCGGTTGGCAACCCGGCCCTTGCCTTCGATCAGGATATCCACCTGGCCGTCCACCACGACGAAGAGCGAATCGCCCAAATCGCCCTGGGCAATAAACCGGTCGCCCTTGGCCAGATGCACCTCTTGGGCAGACTGCGCGACCCAGGCAAGCACGTCATCGGGAACCTGCTCAAACAGTTCGACGCTGCGCAAGAACAAAACACGCTCAATTGTGGACAACATCGCCGTATCTCCTTGAGTTAGGGTGTCCAGCCGAGCGAGCAACAGATGGTTCTGTTGGGCATCGGCCTGTTGGGGCTTGGTGACTTCGGTCCGAAGGCGGGTGGGTGCGGCTGCATAGAGCGCCCAAAAAGCGGCATCCCGCAGAGTGGCTTCTGGTGACGACAGAGCGGCTGCAACCGCGTTCAGGAGCTCGTCGTCCGCGTCTTCGATAGAGGCATTCCCCGTAGCGTAGATCGCGCACGCCTTTGTCCACACATCCACACGGGCGCTCGACGCCGATATCAGTTCCTGAAGTCGGCTCTGCAACGGCTCGCTGTGCTGCGGAAAATCATGAGCAAAACGAGCCAGTCGCGCGGCTGGGGTTAGCTCTTGGAAGAGCGGAAACAGCAACGACTTGTGGCGTGGTTCCAGCAGTACATCCAATATTTCCAGCGCATAGGCCCGTTTGTCCGCGGCTGGATGGACCAGGTTATCGCGTGCGCGCAGAACGGCCTGTCGGTCGTAAAGATACGAGAGCAAGTAAAAAATGCGCTGTCGCCCCCCGGCCCTGAGCGGAGGCCAACGCACGGGTCAACAGGTCGAGCCGTCCACTCTCGTCCTCTCCGCCTTGCCGCGCCACATCCAGCTCCACGGCAAGCAACCAGGCGATCTCGGCGCACTCACCGCGAAGTTGTTGATCGACCTTCGCCACCTCGCCCGAACTGGCCTCATACTCGCAGTGGCTCAAGGCGTGGTGGATTTGGGTGCGCACGCCAACATTCGGGTAATTGAGCTTTGTCTTCAACAGATCGACAATTTGCTCGCCGCGGATCCGTCCACAAACCTGGGCAAGCCGCATCAACCGAACCCGCTGCTCATCGCCATGCACAGCGCCCGCGTTGAACTCCAACTTGATCTCCGGCAGCGCCGAATCGCCGCCCGCGATCAGCGCCGTCGCGGCTGCACCTGCCACCTTGGGACGCCCAAGCGCCTCGATGACATGCTGCCACAGCTCGGGGCGACGCGACTTGCCGGCAGCCAGCACAGCCGCGCGCTGGACGTCGGTCTCCTCGTCCTCGCTCAAAGTCAGCAACAACTCGTCCAAATTGAGCACGCCGACGTCGCCGATCACCTGGGCAGCCAACAAGCGGTCGTCCGCTGCCGGCGATCCAGCCAGCGCTGTCACATCTGCTTGAGCCTGACGTCCAACATCAGTTTCGCCGGTCAGCAACATCCCAACCAGCGCGCCGCGCCGCACTTCGTCGGGCTGGTCATGGCTGAATGGCGCGACCAATTCGTCGGCATCTTCAGGGTTCAACACCGCCAGAACGCGCAGAGCCGTCCCGCGCACAACGGGATTTGGCTCATCGGCAATCAGGTCGCGCAGGAGCGCACGCACAAACGGTGTCGGTCTCCCCGCGCGACTCGATGCGTTCCAGCGCGGCCGAACGCACCTCCGGCGCCGGATGCTGAAGCAGCGTTGGCAGAAGCAGCGCCAACGAACCGTCCTCGACCGATTCGAGCAGGTGCAATGCATGGAGCGCGACGGCGGGGTTTGGATCGTTGACCGCATGTTTGACAACGGCCAAGCTGGACGAATCGTGGAGCGACAAATCTGCCTGGCTCAACTTGCGCTTGCGGAGCGCAGCCACCAATATGGCTGGGTATTCGCTGCCGGCTGCATAGGAGATCAGCAGCCAGGCAATGGCCAGGATCAGCGCCGGATAGGCCAGTTGCACCGGGTCCAGTGCAAAAAGACTGGTGAGTACAAGCAGCCCCAAACCCGCGATGCCCGCGGCTATCGGCTCGACGATTCCGTTCACTGTGGTGATGATCTGGGCGCGATGGGCTGCAGAAAACGGTTGGTACAAAGTCTGCAAGGATGATCGGTCGACCGAGTCGCGCAGCCCTCGGTCCAGGATCTTTGTGATCGCGGTCAGCGAGAAGAGCGCAACAACCGTGCCCACTGCGACTTCGGTAAGCACCGTCAGCGTCAGCCCGACAACGACCACGGCTGGCAGGGCGACGATGCCTGCGCGCACGCCATAGCGGGTCAAGAAAAAGCCGGAGACAAAGAGTTGGCTCAGCAGGGTGGTAAAGCCGATGATCGCCGAGAAGATGCCGAGAAAACTCGCCAACTGCTCGTCTGTCGTAAACTGAGCCTCGGCAAGGCTAAAGAAGATGTTGTCGAGAAAGAAATAGCTGATGACCGAGACAACAACCATGCCCAGAATCATGGAAACGTAGCGATTCTGAAAAAGGCTCTCGTTCTGCCCCGGCTGTTCGCGTCGCGAGGGTTCAGTGGTCAGCACCACATCTAGCTTGTCTGCAAAAGTGCGATTGAGCATCGACAGGACCGCCATGGCGACGCCAAAGCTGAGGATCGCCACGAGGATCAAGTTGACTGTGCCGATGGCGCCGACAAGCAGTGGAATGCTCAACCCTCCCAGGATGGACGCAACACTGTCTCCAGCGCTGATCAATCCAAAGAGCCTCTTGCCCTGGCGGACGTCGAAGATCTGGCCGGCCACGCCCCAAAAGACCACCACGCTGAGGATAGAGAGCGGCCAATACCAGATTGCAAAGGCCATCGAAGGCCATCGCGCACTGCTCAAAGTCAGCACCAGCCAGGCGATCACGAGGCTGACGAATAGCGCGGAGAGTGCGCCCAACAACACCTTTGCATAGCGATATCGCAGGCTTAGCCGCGCGAAGATCAGACCGGCCAGCGGCACCAGCAGGGCAAAACCAACATAGACATAGGGAAGATAGCTTGCGTCAAAGCGGGAGAGAAACAGAGCGTAGGAGGTTGTGAACGCAAAATGGCGCGGGATGCCCAGAAAAAAGGAGAATGCCAACATCATCATCACGAGCCGGCCTTCACCTGCGTGGATATTGAGCAGCGAAGAAACCCTGTTCTCTGTATTCATCGATTGACAACTCTGTTAGCTACGTTGGTCGATAAGATCGGGTTGCCCGGCAGGAGGTTCGATCGATTCTGAAGGAGCGCTCCAAAACCCGTGGCAGTGTAATTCAGAATAGTGCAAGGGGCAAAAATTCCAGACGAATCTTGCAACCCCAATCTACTGTGGATCGCAGGTCTGCGGACTCCAGGTGTGCGGTCCTCAACAGCCGCCAAACTTCCCAGCCCCGGGCTTCAATGCAAGTTGCAGGTCGCTTGTCGTGCAGAAATGGGGTGGACGACAGAACAGGTCTGCTCGTCAGGAACATTTCCATTTGCGCTCCTCCGCGCTCCCCAATGGCGAAACAGACTCGCGGCTGTCCAACACGCGAACTCTTTGCGGACTTGACAGTCATGGTAAAAAACATGATCCTATACGTTCGGACGCTTCGTCAATGTGTGCAGCAGATCGAGGCTCAGGGCCTGCCCGCACGCTGACCAAGAGTTCAGGAGTCACGACGTGATGTCAAGCTGGAGCATGTGAAAGGACAGAGATGACCCAGATTACCGGTATTGCCGAGATCGTTCTTTGGACCAGGGATAAGCAAAAGTCTGTGGCTTTTTATCGTGACCTTCTGGGTCTGGAAGCCGTATCCCCGGACCACTTGCCAAACGTTTTCCTCAAAGTTGGCGAGGGAAAAGCGGGCGTGCCACAGATGATCGTACTGGTGCCAAAATCCGCCACGATGAACGCCAGGCCATCTGGTTATCAGTTGCACCATCTGGCCTTTGAATTGCCGGCCGAAAAGTTCGACGCACAGAAAGAGGCGTTGGAGGCAGCTGGCTTCAAACCTCGTAGCGGCAAACATCCGATCCTGGCAAGCCGCACCATGTATGTAGACGATCCTGATGGCAACGAGGTCGAGTTCATTTGTCTGGCGCCCGAATAGTCGCGGCCCACACGATCTGCTTCAAGGGATGCTTCAATGCACAGTCCAACTGAGTCGGCCTACGCGATGTTGCCAGTCCAAGAGGCGCTTGGCGTTGTACTCGCCCAGGCCCAACCACTTGCTCCTGAGCGCGTCCCCTTGGCGAAGGCGATCGGGCTGATTCTCGCAAGCGATGTACGCGCCAGTGAACCCTTGCCGCCTTTCCCTGCATCGGTCAAGGACGGCTATGCTGTGATCGCCAGCGACGGTCCGGGTGAATATCCAGTTGCCGGTGAGGTCACCGCGGGGATGGTGGCCCACTTTACATTGCAGCCAGGCGAAGTCGCCTACATCACGACGGGCGCCCCACTTCCGCCGGGCGCCGACGCCGTGGTGATGGTGGAGGAGACGCGGCGTCTTCCTGAGCAGGATGGACAAAGATTTGTCCACATCGGCAAGCGTGTGACCGCCGGCGACGACGTGCGACCGGTGGGCGTCGACGTGGCGTCGGGTCAACAGATCTTGGCTGCGGGCGCCCGGCTGGGTTCAGCAGAGATTGGCCTGCTGGCCACAGTCGGTGCGGCAGACGTTTCCGTCTATCCTCAGCCCTCCGTGGCAGTACTGTCCACCGGTGACGAACTGGTCGAACCGGCGCAGATCCCCGGTCCCGGCCAGATCCGGGACAGCAATCGCGCCATGCTGCTCGCCGCCGTGGCTGCGGATGGTGGGCGTCCGCTCGACCTGGGTATTGCAGCCGACAGTCAGGAGCATTTGGAGTCAAGCATCCGGCGCGGTCTGGCCGAAGCAGACATCCTGCTCACCTCCGGCGGCGTCTCCATGGGCGATCTCGACCTGATTAAACCGCTCTTGGAGCATGCGGGAACGGTCCACTTCGGACGCATTCGCATGAAGCCGGGTAAGCCGCTCACCTTTGCCACTGCCCATGTCGGCGGTCGGCGAAAGCTGGTCTTTGGTCTGCCAGGCAACCCGGTTAGCAGCCTCGTGACCTATTACTTGATGGCGAGTGCCTGCCATGCGGCAAGCTGGCCGGCTGGCCGGACCCACATCTGAGCCGGGTCCAGGCCCATCTGGCCCAGTCGTTGCCCGTCGACCCGGAGCGGCCCGAGTATCATCGGGCAACTCTCCGATGGGACAGCACTTTACACCATGGCCTCGGTGGATATCTGGCCGTCAGCACGGGCAGCCAGTCGAGCAGTCGGCTGTTGAGTATGCGCAGCGCCAATGCCTTGCTTGAACTGCCTCAGGCGGAAGGCGTTTTGCAGGCTGGCGCCACTGTTTCCGCGCTGTTGATCGGCGCAGTCGAATAAGGAGCCACCGTGACCCAACAGCTAACCCATCTGGACGAGCGCGGACATGCCGCGATGGTGGATGTGGGTGACAAGGTAGTCACCACTCGCACGGCCATTGCCCAAGGCGCCGTCTTCATGACGCCGACCACATTGTCCGCCATTCGTGACGGCGCACTCCCCAAGGGCGATGTGCTCGCCGCTGCACGAATCGCCGGCATCATGGCGGCCAAACGAACGCCGGACCTTATCCCACTCTGTCATACACTCTTGCTGAGCAAAGTCGCAGTCGATTTTGAGTTGGACGACGTGGCAAGCTGTGTGCGGATCAGAGCGACGGTGCGTTGCCAAGGCCAGACGGGCGTCGAGATGGAAGCGCTGACTGCGGTCAGCGTAGCCGGCCTGACGATCTATGACATGGCCAAGGCGCTGGAAAAGACGATGACGATCGGCGAGATCGCCTTGATCGCCAAGCAGGGTGGGAAGTCCGGCGATTGGGTACGTACCGAATGATGGCCGGTCGAGCGTGGTCCATGCAGAGAATCTGGCGTCCAAGATGAGGCCCCAATGAAATTGACCGTAAGGCTATTCGCCACTTTGCGTCAGGAAGCCGGATGGTCCGAGCAGGAAATCCAGGCCGAAGAGGGAACAACCGTCGAGGCGCTGCTTGCACGGCTGGATGGCTCGACGGAAGGGCTAACGCTGTCAGGCAGGCCTGTCTACGTGGCGGTCAATCAGGAATATGCGCAAGGATCATGCCGTTTGAACGACGGCGACGTTGTTGCACTTTTTCCACCGGTTTCGGGCGGAGAGCGCGCGCGACGGCTTTCCGTAGACGGCCGTCCCAATGGCGAGTTACCAAGAGCAGGAGCCTCTTATGAGCCAGAGAGACATGCCAAAGCTATTTGAGGTCACCGAGCATCCGCTCTCCTTGGACGATGTGGCGGCCCGCGTCGCGCACGCCAACTGCGGCGCGATCGCTACCTTTGCCGGCGTCGTGCGTGGCGAAACTGTGACCGACGGCGGGCTGCGGGGCACCGACTTCCTCAACTACGAAGCCTATATCGAAATGGCTGAGCCGATGCTGGCCAAAATCGGAGACGAGATCAAGGAGCGCTGGCCCAAAGTGGAGGCAGTCAGCATTCTCCACCGGGTTGGCCGCTGCGAAATCGGCGAAGCCAGCGTCGTCATCGCCGTGGCAACCCCCCATCGCGGGGATGGATGTTTCGAAGCCTGCCGCTACGCCATCGAACGGCTGAAAGCCGTCGTGCCTATCTGGAAGCAGGAAAATTGGTCCGATGGACAGACTTGGGTGGAAGGACCGCGCCAGCCCGATCTCGACCTATCCGCGCCAGCAGGAATGGCGTCGTCAACTTGACAGCGCAAACGGTGACATGGTAAGGTAACCGTACGTAGTCAGATGAATTTTTGACTCCTTCGTTCATTAAAAAGTAGATCATGTTGGGCAAATTGGAGTGGAAAGCAACCGTCGCTGCCGGCGCTGCCGGTAGAGGAACTTCCCGACTCTCGGTCAATCTGTCGCCAGATTGACAAGGTGCCTCACGAAACCGTAAGTGAGGGCAGATGGCTGGCAACAGTCATCCGACTACAACCGCAACAGAAAGGATTCCCGCCACGTAGTCGCTGCCTGCAAAGGTGAATGGGTATGTGGTAAGGGGTGAAACGGTGGGGTAAAAGCCCACCAGCGGGTTCAGCAATGACCCCGGCTGGGCGAGCGTGCAACCGGGAGCAAGGTGAGAGGGTCTCGCTGGCGTTTGGCCGGTGAGATCTTGCCGCAGCAGTACGGGTGAAGTTGGGTAACACCCAGCAGGCCACAAACTGCCAGACGCAATCGCGTTTGAGACAGATGACGGTAAAACCGGTCAGCAAGGCTTCATTGTGTTGCTGCCGGCGAACAGAATCGGGGGTACAATTCCGCTCTAAATTTGCACATTTTCTGCCGGTCGGCTATACTCGAAAATCTGTCTAGCCGACGTGGCGGAATTGGCAGACGCGATAGATTTAGGATCTATTGCCCGAAAGGGTGTGGAGGTTCGAGTCCTCTCGTCGGCACCTTCGGGTGATCAAGTGAGGGCCCGTGGCCTAGCGGGAAGGCGTCTCCTTTGCAAGGAGAAGATCGTCGGTTCGAATCCGACCGGGTCCACTTCCCGCCAACCGAAATCAGCGTTGCCAGGGTTACACAATTCAATCTGTTTGCGGGCGTAGTTCAGTGGTAGAACGTCTCCTTGCCAAGGAGAAGGTCGTGAGTTCGAATCTCATCGCCCGCTCTGAAGGGCCGACCTCATCGGGTCGGCTCTTTTGCCGAGATAGCTCAGTCGGTAGAGCACAGCACTGAAAATGCTGGTGTCCCCAGTTCAAGTCTGGGTCTCGGCACCTGATCAATTGTCAATGGTGAATGGTCATTTGTGAATTGTCAATGTACGAACCACTCCCTCATTGACAATTGCCCGTTTTCAATCGGCAATTGCCTTTTTATGGTGGGGGATCGTCTAACGGCAGGACTACGGCCTTTGGAGCCGTCAATCGGGGTTCGAATCCCTGTCCCCCAGTTTGATCGTTAACACGCACTTCTTACTTGTGGCGCCTGTAGCTCAATGGCAGAGCACTTGATTGTGGTTCAAGATGTTGTGGGTTCGAGTCCCATCAGGCGCCCTCGTCCGGCACTCGGTTGATCAACGCAGTTTCACTTGACTAGCTTACGGAAAGACGCCGTTCCTATCATTTTGGGGACGGCTTTTTTGCGGCCGATTTTCAAAATGCAGTTCTGATTCTCCATCAAAGCTACAGAAAGAGCGGCCAATGTAAAAGGGCCTTCCCACGTGGGAAGGCCCTTTTACTTGATGTCCGGTAGCACCAAACCTAGAGGCGAACCTCTCGAAGTGATGCTACCGGACGGATACTACTACTACAATCCATGCGCATCACCTCCTTCTATATTAGGATAGCGATTTCAGGCTGAGCGTCGTTGTATGCATGACAGTCTAAATCCAAAACTTGCCAGCTAGAACATTTGTACAACTCCACCTAGCTAAATAGAGTATCGCACAGAATCCTGGGGGTGTCAAATGGAAAAAACGACTCAAATTCTTCCTGTTTTGTCGGTTCCCGCTGTATGTGTGAAAAGGCGAGTCTGACCAGGTCGGGCTGGCTACAGGCTCACCAAGAAGAGGGTTGCCAATCCCAAAAAGATGGCAAAACCCATGACGTCGGTCGTTGCCGTGACAAAAACACCGCTTGCAAGCGCGGGGTCGACATTCAGGCGCTGGAGGGTAGTGGGTACCAG
This sequence comes from Caldilineaceae bacterium, assembly GCA_012032975.1. The sequence continues at coordinate 13,539 of JAAUPU010000008.1, forward strand.
CACTCCGACGACGGCTGAAATGATCAGGTTGGCAACCATCGCCAGGAAAATGATCAGCCCCAGGGCCGCGCTCCCCTGCCACAGCCACGCAATCAGGCCAATTGTCAGGCCCAGCAGCAGGCCATGTATCAGCCCCAGGGTCAGTTCATGGCGCAGGGCTTTCCAGGCATCGGAGAGTTCCATTTCACCCAGAGCAAGCGAGCGAACCACGATCGTCATGCTTTGGTTGCCGGCATTGCCGCCCTGCGCAGCCACAATGGGCATGAACGCGGCCAACATGGCCACTGCGGCAATGGTCTCCTGAAAGAAGGCAACGACCGAAGCCTGCCAAAAGCAGCCGTCCACCATATTTACATAAAGCCAAGGCAATCGGTTTCGCATGGCGCGAAAGACCGGACCTGAATATTTCGGACTCCGAACTGACTTGGGCAAGACGGTAGATATCCTCGGTTGCCTCTTCTTCGATGACATCAACCACGTCATCCACCGAGACGATGCCAACCAGGTGCTCGTTTGCATCTACGACAGGCAGCGCCAGAAAGTTGTATCGCGCAAGCAGTTGGGCCACTTCTTCCTGGTCCATGTCCACGCGGATCGAAATGACATCCCGACTCATGATCTCTTCGATGGATTGCTCCATTTCCGCCAGGACCAACGCACGCAGGCTGACTACGCCGATCAGATGGCCAAAGCGGTCCAGGACATACAGGTAATGTAGCTCATCCTCTGTGCGGTAATGTTGCTTGAGAAAAGTGATCGCCTGTGCGACTGTCATCTGCCGGCGCAAACATGCAGGCGGATGGTTCATGATGCCGCCGGCGGACTCCTCGTCATAGGCAAGGAGCGAGACTACTGGGTCAGATTCATCCATCTCCTCAAGGATTTCAGCAGCGGCTTCAGGCTGCATTTCGCCCAACACATCCGCGGCTTCGTCGGGAGCCATTTCGTCCAACACATCGGCCAGCGTCTCCAGTTCCAAGTGTTGGGCAACTTCAACCACTTCGTCTTCATCCATCTGCTCGAAGAGGTCGGCCAGCTCGCCAGCATCGAAACGCGATACGATATCTGCCTGCTGGTCAGAGGTCAACTCTACCAACAGTTCAGCGCTGTCTGCGGGATGGAGTTCGCGCAGAAAGTCGGCGGCGCCTTCGGTGTCTAGCGCATCGAGCAGTTTGATCACATGCTCTTCAGCGTCAAGCATGTTGATGGGATCCACCATTTCACACCTCCTCTTGCGTTTGAATTGACCAGGCGGTTGGCTATGCCGAGCCTCGCAGACAGATCGTGTGATCCCGCGGATCTATCTCTGCGGGACATATCCACCCATGTGGCTG
>JAAUPU010000373.1 GCA_012032975.1 Caldilineaceae bacterium
ACGAAACCCACGTGCTTTGAAACTGGAGAAGCAGAGGATTGGCAAATCGCCAATCGTCAATCTCTAATTTTCGCCCTGACTGACCCGCCTCTACCGGCCCGCATCCACCTCTCGCCCGGCAGGGCATCCATCCACAAACCAATCGATCAGACGGCGTGCGATGCTGATCTTGCCCGGCAGGAGAGGCAGGTCGTCGGCGGTGAACCAGCGAGCGTCGGCAATCTCGGCCTCTTCCAGTTCAAAATCGCCACCGTCAAAATCAGCCGTGAAGCCGATCATCAGCGAGTTTGGAAAGGGCCACGGTTGGCTGGCGAAATAGCGAACATTCTTGATGCGCACGCCCACTTCTTCGTACACCTCGCGGTGTGCGCACTCCTCCAGCGATTCACCCGGCTCGACAAAACCCGCGATCACGCTGTAAAGTCCCTCGGGAAAGCGGTGGTTGCGCGCCATCAGCAGGCGCGGCTGTGGTCCATCGCGACGCACAATCGCAATGATGATCGCCGGCGAGAGGCGCGGGAAATTCATCAGCCCACATTGCACGCACACCTTGGCGCGCTCCTGTGCTGCGGTCTCGGTCGGCGAACCGCACCGACCACAAAATTGATGGGTCCGATCCCAACTGACAACCTGGATTGCCCGGCCAGCAATCTGAAAGATCAGCTCGTCGAGATGAGCATGAAGCGGTCGCAACGTGTCGCACATCAGCGTTGAGTCTACTGCCGCGTCACTGCTGATCTCGGCTGAATAGCAATGGGTGGGATGTCCGTCGCCATTGGTCAAGTAGCCGAGATAGTGGTGGCGGAGCGCTGCCAGACCCAGTTGTTCTGGACCCGAAACCAATGGCACCTCCGCGCGTTCGCCTTCTCTGCGAACCAGCAGCCGATCGTCCTGAAAGATGAACCAGAAGGCCGGGGCCTCGATGGGATCTGGCTTGGTCGCGATGGGGATAAACGATCTTGCGTTGGAAAGATTCATAGCAGATTTCTATCTGGTAGGCCCGCGAAGGCCACTCCGCCGACGGCGTTCGCCGAAAGATGCGGCGGCAAGATTGGCAGCGCCAACCGCGTCGATAGGTGGCGGGTCGAGCGGCTAGCTGGCAAGGTCATCGTAGGATTCGAGAACCGGCTCGTAGCGGCAACGGCATCCAAAGACCGAAGTGCAGGCGCGGTGGGGAAGCTCTGGGGCACGCGCCACCAGGAACTGCTGCCCAATGTGTTCCTGGCATGCTTCACAAGTATGCTCATCGGCGGGGTTGGCAATCTCTAGCCGGCGCACATGGTCGCCCCCTTTGCAACGCTGCCAGGTCTCCTGGTTGTCGACGAAAAGCGCCAATTGATAGGATCGCCAATAGGTTGCTTCCACTGCATCCAGTTGGCCTGTTGCCAACTCCTGTTGCACATACTCGGGAATCTCGTCCTGGCTAAGACGCCGAGGTAGTTCCCCAAAGATGCTGCTCCACCGCATACAGCTTGAGCCAAGCCACTGTCTCTGGGCTGAGACCCTCCAGAAGCCAGTGGTCGAGAAAGAGGATGCGCCGACTGAGCGCGCTGTGGCTCAACTGAGGTTCTGGCCCTGTCCAGGCTGCTTGGCCGAGCGGCTGGCGCGCTTCGTAGGCCCGCCGAATCTCCAACGCTTCCCCCGTGTCGCGCATCTCCAGCGCGCGCGCACGCGCGGCAAAACTTTGGCCTTTTCGTCTGCCAATCGCCGAGCGTACTCAGCGATAAACGGGTCCGCCATCGGTGTGAGTCGATAGCAATCTCCCTCGGCTGCCAGCCAGCCTTGCTTCACAAAGAGCGCTATCGTCTCTGCATAGGGTCTGGGCAAGACACGGTTCCAGCGCTGCTGCTCAGACGGCTCGTGAACGGGTCGCGACGGCTCAAAGTGGCTCAGTAACTCAATCTGCGCATAATCTGCCTTCGCCGACGATCGCGCCAGCTCCAAACCGTCCAGAGTGTTACGCCCAAATAGACCCTTGAGGAAACTCATGCCAGAATTGCTTTCATCACATAACCCGATTCGCCAGCCCAGAAAGGAACCGCGCAGCCTACACGTCGCGACGATTCTAGCACACTCCAAGGTCGCGCAGCTATTCTGGCTCAAATTGTAAGGGGTAAATATTCAGGTGAACCAGGGATGACAGGGGTGACAGGGGTGACAGGGATGACAGGGATGACAGGGATGACAGGGATGACTGGGATGACAAGGATCAGGTAGATAGATCTTTGCAGAACGTAGTCGTGTGACAGCGAGAGCTAGAGTGGCGCGGTCGCGTTGACCACCGAAGCGAAATCAGCATCCCAACGGCTGGATCATTCATCAATCCGCAATCAATCGCCAACGGAGCAGGGGATTCGCAACCCCAGCATCGCAGTGAGGCGACCCCGATGCAACTATCCTCACGTCTACACGTAAAAAGGAACAGGGGGTGGCGTTGCGAGAACGCCACCCCCTGCACACAAGGAGGAGGAAGAATAGGACCATACGATATGTGAACCACTTCACAATATCGGTAATATTGACCACAATCTCGCAGGATCACAGATAGCGAGCCTCGGAGCGCATAAATCGAATCGACAAAAGCGCTGTCATTAGGCAGAATGCGAAGAGAAAGACGAGAAGAAACTGTCCGAGAACGGTGAGGCCCGTCAACTCAAGTTGAAGATAGGCAGTCAACAGCACCAACGCCACGGCCAGGTTAGCCAGTGCAAGCGCGACCAGCGTTGCCAAAACCGGGGGCGACTGCTCCGCCGCCATGAAGAAATAGATGCCCAGCGTGACAAGCAAGAGACCAGCGAGGCGCGCCGTCCAGCCTGGCTCCGCAACCGCAAGACCCAAGCTTGCAAAACTCCGATTTGGCAGAAATGTCAGGAGAAGACCCAGACCCGCGCCAACCAGAACGCCATCAATGCGCATGACCAGCCGAAGAGATCGATAGGGATCATTGAGTGAATATGCCACTGGGGTATCCCAACAGAGCGGCGCATTGCGCCGACAGGCGAACAGCGGAAGCGTTTCCACAGCCCTTTCGGGTCGGAGACCCGCTGCCGAGCGCGTTCGGTCGGCGCACGATTCGGGCCATCGACGAAGATTGTAACGCAAAGCAGAAAATGCGTCCAATCCGATGGTTCAGGAGCCGGTGCAAAGCCATGACCCAGTCCCGAATCTCGACTGCCGGTCGCGCCATTCGGCAACACGCGTTCATCCTGATTGGCGTGGTTGGACTGCTCTGGTTTCTGGAGTCTGCCGACTATCTGATCTGGCGGGGGAATCTGGATTGGTATGGAATCTTCCCACGCACGCGACTTGGGCTGCGCAATATCGTGATAGCTCCATTCCTCCACGTTGGATTTAGCCACCTCCTGGCCAACACGCTGCCCTTCCTAATCCTGGGCTGGTTTGTCCTGCTGCGCAGCACGCGCGACTTCTTGAGCGTCTTCTTCACGGCGGCCGTCGTCAGTGGGCTTGGCATCTGGATTTTCGGCACGACCAATTCTGTCCACATCGGCATGAGCGGCGTCATCTTCGGCTTCCTGGGCTTTCTGATGATGCGAGGCGCACTGGAGCGAAGCCTGGCGTCGATCGCCTTGGCCGCGGCGGCGCTCTTCTTGTACGGTGGAATGCTGTGGGGTATCTTGCCCGGGCAGCCAGGGATCTCCTGGCTGGGCCATCTCTTCGGCTTCATCGGTGGAGGCCTGGCTGCCTACCTTCTGATTGACCGATCCGAACAACCTGCCGCCAACTGAAAGCTACCCTGCACAGGAGGTCCGCAACCATGACAGAGCCAACACTCTTGATCGTCACAGGGCCACCAGCCGCCGGAAAGACGACACTGGCGAGACGCTTGGCAATCGACCTGTCACTTCCCCTCTTCAGCAAGGATGCGATCAAAGAGTCGCTCTTTGACACGCTTGGCACGGGCGACCGAGCGTGGTCGATGAAGCTTGGAGTGGCCAGCATCGAGCTGCTTTTTCACACATTGGCCTGGCAACTGGGCGCCGGCAACTCGGTGATCGCAGAAACAGCATTCATTCCAGAGTACGACAACGCGCGATTTCTGGACTTGCAGCGAATGCATCCGTGCAGCTTGATGCAGATATACGTCACTGCAAGCCCTGCCATTTTGGCCAAGCGCTTCAAGGACCGCGCAAATTCGGGTGATCGCCATTCAGGTCATGTGGACACACGACTGGACGAAAACGAATACCTCGTATCGCTACGCGCCGGGAAGTACGCAAAACTAGACTTGAACACGTCAATCATTCAGATGGACACGACAGAGGCGGGGATGGTCGACTATTCGCGTTTGCTCGAAGTAGCCAGAGGATGCTTAGCGACACCCAAACTCACGTAGCTTGAAAGGAGACAATGGTCCCGCACAAACTGGGTCTGATGTCCCTTTGCATACGAACTCCCAGTGACCAGAATAGACTTGAGATTCCCTTACAGACCGAGGAAGTCAAGTATCGAAGTCGTGGCACACCGTTTCGTATCAACGGATTGGCTATCGGCATCCCTTTGTGTAGAATTGTCAGATGACCGCCCACGCTCCGACCAACGCGTTGGCATCCACCCGGGGTCTCGCTGTGCCATGTAACCAGGATTCCGCTTATCTACTGTTGGATTCCGTAGCTCAACGCCCGCGTGCAACAGGATGTACTCTGCCCAGCTCGCTTGCCTACG
>JAAUPU010000374.1 GCA_012032975.1 Caldilineaceae bacterium
ACCGGTTTCAGCCCGTCACGGGCATCTGGCAAGGCGCGCGCCACGATGACGCTCATCGCATAGTCAAGGTAGCTCGCCCGCATTTCATCCTCGATCGAGATCGGTCGGATGTTGCCGGCGTTTGCACCCAGGCCATCAACGCCAAGCCCGTTTGCGCCGAATCCATTCTGCCCATCTAGTCCACCAGATGAACCATTGGTTGACCCGCCGTTTGAACCGTCGGGCGTCAGGCCATCATTATCGATGGGTTCAGAGTTCTCCGCCATGCCTTTGCTCCACCTCTATCCAAACAAAATGCGAACCGATTCGCCAAGTCGAAAGGCGCACGCCTTCCCGTCTGATCAATGCTGCCGAACGTGCAGGCAATGCATCAAAAAACGCAAGATGATCGTGGGCAAGCCCTCATCTTGCGCGGACGCTGTACGAGAAAATCATACCCTGTAGTATACCCGATCTGCTGCTCTTTCCCAAGCTGACCAGCACCCTTGCACATCTGTTCCACTGGGGTGGACTTTGGCTCTCTGACAGGTTCAACGGAGGCAAGCGTCCGTGGGTCGCGCGGGTCGAATTGGCGCGCCAAATTGGGGAATGTGTGTGCGCCCAAATATAATAACCCAGGCTCGCCATCCGGCGGAGCGACCATCTGTCATTCGGATCGCAGGCCCTGTGACCAGAACCACCTGGACCAGTAGAATCTATGCCGACCCCCGAATTGGCGACCTTGCCGGCGCGTTGCTGGTTCTGGCTGCCCTGTTGCTCTATTTTGTGACGCTTGACACCGGTCTGCTCCCTCGCGAGCTGGAGGGGGGCGACCTGATCACCCACCAATACGCGCAGGTGCAGGCGCGGCCCAGCAACGCACCAGGCTATCCGCTCTATACCATGGGCGGATGGCTCTGGTTTCATGGCCTGCGCAGCGGGTTGCGTCTGCTCGGCGAACCGTTGCCCAACCCGATTCCCTTGCTGAGCAGCTATAGCACCTTGTGGGCGCTGGCCGCTCTGGCGCTGCTCTACCAGCTCTTGCGACGCATCAGTTTCTCGACCTTGTGGCCAGCCGGCAACTGGCCATTGGCTTGGCTGATCTGCGCGTTTTACGCGGTGACCTATTTCTTCTGGTACTACGCCACAACCACCGAACAGTACAGCAGCGCGGTTGCGCAGACTGTTGCCATTGTCTATGTCTATCTCTCCTGGCGCGCCCGCGCCGATGCGCCAGATGCCCCGGTGCATTGTGGCGACTGGTGCTGCTGGCTTTTCTGTGTGGACTCTCGCTGGCGCACATGCTGACCGTAGCGTTTATCGTGCCGCCGCTCGTGGCCGTGATCCTCTGGCAGGCGCCCTGGTTGCTACGCAGTCTGCGCACGTTGATGCTGGTCACCGCTGCTGCGCTGTTGCCTTTGCTCAGCTATGGTTATGTATACATGCGCGGGGCGGCGCATCCAGAATGGTGGGGCAGCGGTCGGTGGGCCAATGCCCAGGAATGGTTCTGGTCATTTGTAGGAACCGCACAGGGGCGCGAAGAGCTTGGCTGGGGTTTCGAGCCTGGACGCGCATTTCTGGGCAATGGCTTTCCAGAGTTGATCTGGCAGGAATTGAGCATCCCGATTCTGCTCATCGGTCTGCTCGGGCTTTTTCTTCTCGACCGCAGACTTCGCGTGCTTTTGTTTGGGACGCTGGCGATCTACCTGGTCTTTAACTGGGCCTATCGCTATGGCAACTGGTTCCAGGTGATCTTGCCAGCCTACCCCCTGCTGTTGATGGGTGTCATGGCTGTGGGCGACAGATGGCAGCAGCGCATCGGCGTGAATGGAACCCCGTCGCGCTGGCGCCAGATTGGCGGATGGGCGCCCCACCTCCTGTTGATCCTGGCGATTGGCTGGCGGCTGGATGCATCTTTGCCTGCCGCGGATAGCCGAAATCGGCCCGAAGACATGGACCTGTCCCGGCCGGCGAAACTGTTGGGTCAGCCGCTGCCGCCCGGCGTGAAGCTCTTTGCCGCGCTGGACGATGCCCTGTCACTCCAATATCTGAGCCAGATCTGGGGTGTTCGACCGGATGTGGTCGTGGTGAGCAGGCGCGAGGCTGCCGACGCACTGCGGGCGCAGCAAGCCGTATTGGCGACGTGGGAGTCAGCCGGCCGGCTGGCTGATGAGATGCCCAGCGATCTCGGCTTCGAGGTGCAAGGTGTGGGTCCAGACTGGGTCGTCCTGGCGCCGCCGGGCGCGACCTGGCCCGCCGAGCCGTTCACGCCGATGAACCACGCCATCGCGCCTGGGATAACGCTGGTCGGTGTTCGCACGGCCACGGGGCCTGATGGCGCGCCGGCGGCCAACTCAACTGAAACGACGCTGGATGTGACGCTTTTCTGGCGTCTGGAGGATGGCTGGCCAGACGGCATGGGGATCAGCGTGCGACCCACCCAGCAAGGGGCCTTTCTTGCAGATCCGCGCACGCCCGGCGCCATTGTGCAGCAAGACAGGAGTGGACCGGTCCATGGATTGTTGCGGCTGGGGGTGGGATCGCCTGGTCGCGTCGTGGCTGACGGTTATCGTTTTACACTGGCAGAGCCGCTTCCCGAGGGTGCGGATGGAGTGGTCGTGATCGTCTATCGCTCTGTGGATGGCGGGTTCGAAAATCTGGCCGAGATTCGCTTGCCCCTCATTCTCGACACTTCCCGGCGATGAACTTCTGATCGGCTTGCAGAGCGGCGGGTTTGCTCAGGCAGGAACGTGCATTGCACAGAAAAGGCGGCGGAGATCGATCTCCGCCGCCTTTTGATCTATCCACAGAGTCCGCAGATATTACAGATGCTTCTGCGTCACCTGGAAATCTCTGGCCATCAACTTCTCTGGGTTGACCCTACTCGTCAGCCTCTTCCGGTTCGTCGCCATCGGTCTCGGCGTCGAGTTCAGCAGCGGCAGCTTCTGCTGCAACCGCGGCCTCAGCTTCGGCCTTCTCTTCGGCTGCCAATACCGCGGCACGCGCCACCGCGGCATCCCAGTTTTCTCCCTCACGCACGACGGCCACCTGGAATGTGGCGGTGACTTCGTACATCAAGCGGATCTCGACGTCATACAGACCCAGCGTACGCAGGGGCTGATGCAACTGGATCTTACGCCGGTCGATCTCAAATTCGACTGCCTCTTCCAGCTTGGCCGCCACTTCAGCGCTGGTCACCGAACCGTACAACCGGTCGTTTTCACCTGCATTGGCTGTGAAGAGCAGCTTCTTGCCGTTGATCAGCGCCGCCTGCGCCTCCGCGTTGGCGCGCAGCTGGGCGCGGCGGCGAATGCCAGCCTGACGTATCTCTTCGGCCTGCTTGAGTGCGCCCTTGGTCGCCAACATGGCGAGACCACGCGGCATCAGATAGTTGCGAGCATAGCCGCCGGCGACCGAATGGATTTCGCCAGCCAGACCTACGTTGTCGACATCCTGGGTGAGTAACACGTTCATCCGAGCCATAGCAGCACCGTTTTTCCCCTGTCAAGATTCTAATCACAGCCAGCCTGTGAACTTCAGTCCATTGTTCCCCTCGGATCGAGGGCGCTCTCCACAAGGAGAGCATATTTGAGCACAACCCTCTTATTGTAGCGAATCGCCTGTCGATCAACAAATTTTGTATGGCTACATGGCGTCTCTCTTTGCAACCAAGTGGGTGGTCTGGTTTGCGCCCGGTCGGCTTGCGAACCCGGAACCATGCAGGCCAATTGCAGATTACGCAGATCGCACCGATAGAGATCTTCATTATGTGTGTAGTCCGTGGTTGTGGTCCAGAGCGGGCTGATGAATAGCTGGGCTTGCAGAAAGATCTCCGGCGCAGTTTTTCCAAGTTAAAGGTTGACCTGGAATTTCATGGTTCCATTGGGTCATCACCGCCATTCATGCTATACTCGCGTCGATGGCGGTTCGACCGGAAGCAACGGTATGCTGGATTCAATTATCGTTCAACGCATGGCCATTGCAGCGGTTGAAGACGACACATCGCTCTCAATGTTTAGATGTCAAGATGATAATAGGTGATGGGGTTGAAGATGTGCGTCGTTTAGACCAAGCGCCTCGCCCGACGGATCAACATACCGTTCAACATACTGTGCTGCAAAAAAACGCGGCACAGCGCAGGGCCAGGCGCGGCGCGGCAATTCGCCGCATCCTCGCGCTGCCTTTGGCATTGCTGCTCCTGACGTCGATCGCCTGTTCAGCGCCGGCTCTTTTTCAGCGCCAGGAACCTGTAGAGGTGCCCACGCGTACGCCTGCCCCGGCTTTTACGGCGACTGCCTCCGATGTGCTGCCCCTGGTGATCCTGACCCCACAGCAGACGCCTGGCGTGATTATCGTTCCCCCGGGCGTCGATCCCAGTTCGCTGATTCCACTTCCCGCCACGTCTGCGCCGCCGACGGCGCAGGCGGCGACTCCCATAGCGTCGAGCGGGGATACACCGACGCCGGGCGCGGTTGCCCAGAGTCCGCTTCTGACGAATACGCCCCCCGCTGCTCGAAACGGTCGAAGCCGGTGGGCAGCCAGGTGCCACAGAGACGCCGCTGATCCTTCCGCCGGGCGTGACGGTGATTCCTGTGGCCACCAAGACGCCGTTGGAGACTTCCACCGCGACCACCACGGCTGAACCGACTGAGTCGCCTACGGTCACGCCGATGCCGACAGAGACGCCGACGCCGACGCCG
>JAAUPU010000375.1 GCA_012032975.1 Caldilineaceae bacterium
AGCGCCTTGCCGAGCTTCTCCTGATCGGACTTGGTCTTCGGCTCGATGGCCACGTGGATCACCGGCTCGGGGAACTCCATGCGCTCGAGGATGATGACCTTGCCGGGTCGCACAGCGTGTCCCCGGTGGTCGCTTCCTTCAGGCCCACGGCAGCGGCGATGTCGCCGCGCGCACTTCCTTGATCTCCTCGCGCTGGTTGGCGTGCATCTGCAGAATGCGCCCGATGCGCTCCTTCTTGCCCTTGACCGGATTGAACACGGTGTCGCCCGAGTTCACCACCCCGGAGTAGACGCGGAAGAAGATCAGCTGGCCGACGTAGGGGTCGGTCATGATCTTGAACGCGAGCGCCGAGAACGGCTGATCGTCGGCCGGGCGCCGCTCGTCCGGCTCGCCGCGATCGGTCTCGCCCTTCACCGGCGGAACGTCGATCGGCGCCGGCAGGTAGTCGATCACCGCATCCAGCATCGCCTGCACGCCCTTGTTCTTGAAGGCGGAGCCGCAGAAGGTGGGGAAGAACTTGAGATCGATCGTGCCCTTGCGAACGCACCGCTTGATGCTGGCCTCGTCGATCGCCTCGCCTTCCAGGTACTTCTCCATGACGTCGTCGTACTGGTCGGCGACGGCGTCGATGAGCATGTCGCGGTACTTCTCGACCTCGTCGACCATGTCCGCCGGGACTTCCCTGACCTCGTAGTTCATCGGGTCACCGGAGTCGTCCCAGACGTAGGCCTTGCGGGTGATCAGATCCACCACGCCGACGAAGCTCTCCGCGATGCCGATGGGCAACTGGAGCGGCAGCGGCGTCGCGCCTAGCTGATCGACCATCATCTGCACGGTGGCGTCGAAATCCGCGCCGACCCGGTCCATCTTGTTGACGAAGCAGAGCCGGGGCACGCCAAAACCATCGGCCTGACGCCAGACCGTCTCCGACTGGGGTTCGACACCGTTGACCGCATCAAAGACGACGACGCCGCCATCCAGCACACGCAGACAACGTTGCACCTCGGCGGTGAAGTCGATGTGGCCCGGCGTGTCGATGATGTTGATCCGCGCCTCGTCGCCGTTGACCGTGTCCCGCCACGTGGTGGTGATGGCCGCGGCCGCGATGGTGATGCCTCGCTCACGCTCCTGCTCCAGCCAGTCGGTGACCGTGGTGCCTTCATCCACCCCGCCCAAGCGATGGGTCTGCCCCGAATAGAAGAGGATCCGTTCGGTGGTGGTGGTCTTGCCCGCGTCGATATGGGCAATGATGCCGATGTTGCGGATCTGCTCAATGCTGTGTGAGTTTGTCATGGTCGTCTGGTGGCCGAAAAAAGATTCAAGTGGCGGTTGAGAGATTTGGCGATTGGCGATTGGAGACTCGTGTTTGGAGATTGGATACCCGTCCAATTGGGGCGGCGAATCTCCAATCTCCCAATCTCCGATCTCAATCTGGCTTACGGATCTCTTATTGCTCTGTCCAAACCTGTCGCTGCCGAAGCGCTTCGTAGAGCAGGATGGTGGCGGCCATGGCCACGTTGAGCGAGTCCGCCTGGCCCAACATGGGCAGCCGAACCTGGTCATCCGCCTGCTCCATCCATAGCTTGCTCAACCCGTACTGTTCCGCGCCGACGGCCAGGGCGATGCGCCCGTTCATCTGTGCGTCGGTGTACGTTTGCTCGGCAAAGGGCGTGGCCGCCAGTGTGTGGACCCGGTGGCGTCGGCACCAGTCCAGCGCCTGTTCCGACGCGACATCGTAGATCGGCATGCTGAAAAATGTGCCCACGCTGGCGCGGATTACCTCTGGATGGTAGACATCGGCGACGCGGTTGCAGACGATCAACGCATCCGCGCCTGCGGCGTCTGCGGAGCGCAGGATCATCCCCAAATTGGCGGGCTTCTCGACGGCTTCGGCAATCAACAGCAGGCACGTTTCGCCGGGGGTGAACGAATCCAATTCTCGCCGCGCTTGGGGCGCAATCGCCAGCAGACCATCGGGGCGGTCGCGAGCACTCAGCTTGCGGAAGGGCGCCTCGGCCACCTCGACGATTTCCGCGCCCGCCACAGCCGCCCGCGCCAGCAGGTCGGCCTCATTCTGGCCCAGATAGAGTTCGGGGCATGCGTAGACCTCTTGGAGCGGATAGCCATTCTCGACCGCAGCCAGGAGCGAGCGATAGCCCTCGACCAGGGTCTGCTGTTGGCGGCTGCGCTCGCGAGCTTTCTGCAATTTGATGGCCGCTTTGATGCGGTCGTTCTGGAGGCTTGTGATGCGCATTTTCTTGCCGACGGGCTGAGCCGCGATGAGCCGGGCAGCGGACACGACCCCTCATCCCTTCCTTCCCGTCACCTTGTCATGTTTGGTCCATCGCGGGCGGCTCAGCGCGCCATCGCACCCGCGGTTGCCAGCCAAGCACCTGGCGTGCCGCGCGGTGTCGACCAGGGCGCGATAGGGTTCGGCTTCATATTCCGGGCCGCCGCGCCAGGGCACATCGGGCAGAACGCGCGCCGCGAGTTCGCGGCTGGGCAATTCGCGCGAGGCGATGTCGTCGGCGCAGAGCAGCAGGGCCACGTGGCGGGGTCTGGGCAGGTGAGGCCCAAGAGAGCGGCGCGCGCCACGTCGGTCACGTCGGCAAACGCACCATATTCCCAGATCGGCGTCCACTCAGCATCCGCAGCGCTTGCCCAGCGGGTGCGGATGCGTTGGTAGGCTTCAGGCGTCAAGACGCCGGGCGGACGCAGACAGATGGTGGCAATCCCGGTCTGTTCGGTGAAGTGGCGACACATCTCTTCGCAGAGTTTTTTGGAGATGCCATAGGCGCGGCCCGGTCGCGCCGGGTGCTCCTCATCGAAGGGCAGATAGTCGGGCGCTTTTTCGCCCATGAAGATGCCCATCGCATTGACGCTGCTGAAGTAGATGACCCGTTGCATGGCGTTCGCTTTGGCCGCTTCCAGCACATGCCAGGTCCCCATCAGGCTGATGCTCATGATCTCGTCGGGGTCATCCTCTGGTCGCCCGAGAAGCGAGGCCAGATGGATCGCCGCGTCGCAACCAGTCGCGGCGGCACGCACTGCCTTGCCATTGCGGATGTCGTCGCCCAACTCCCTGTCGAAGCCGACGACCGTGTGGCCTTTGGCAAGCAATTGCCGCTCGATTTCGGCGCCGATGCGCCCCAGATGACCGGTCACAAAGACACGCATGAAAAGCACCTCTAGCTGGCTGATGGATGAGTAATCGCGGATCTGGCCATAGTATAGCCTATCAACCAGCCAGTTGGAGAGCCTGAGATTCAGACGCGGACACTTCCATTCAACTGTTTGATCAGATCGATGGCATAGCCATAGTTCTCGAAAGAGACCGAGTGGGGCACAGAGTGATCCGAGTGATAGATGTAGCGCCCATGTTCACGTGCGAAGGTCATTTTGTCTACGATTTCGGCTTCGATCTCTTCGTGGCTGCCGGCCAGGGCGCGGGCGTCGATGTTGCCAAAGAAGATCAGCCGGTCGCCATAATCGGCGTACAGTTCGCGCAGGTCAAGGCCGGCCTTGACCTCCAACGGATGGAGGCCGGCGAAACCCGCGTCGATGAAGTGGGGGATGAGAAGCGAGATGTCGCCGTCGGAATGGAGGATCGTCTTGAGACCGCGTTCGGCGAAGTGGTCGCAGAGCTGTTTGTGATAGGGGAAGACCAGGTTTCGATAGAGCTTGGGCGAGATCAGCGGGCCAGCGTTGTAGCCCAAGTCATCGGGCAGAAAAACACCGTCAAACGCAAGCCCCATCGCCCACATGCCCTCGAAAATGTCGATGATCAGCTGGGCATGGGCGGCGAAGAGCGCATGGATCAGCTCCGGGTCGGTCAGCATCTCCATGAGCAGATTCTCCATGCCGATGCGCATCCAGGTGGGATGGAAGGTGGCATGGCCCATGTAGCAGATAAATCTGCCTTCCTGCCGCGCCCGGCGATAGGTTTCGAGCGTGCCGGCGCGGATGCGCGTCGGGTTGAAAGCCATGCGATGGCGGTGGGTCTGCCAATCCTCCATCGACTTGATGGTGAAATCCATCCAGTGGGAGGTCCAGCCATCCTCGACGTGCAGATCCTGGCGTAGCGCACCGTCGCTGTCCCAATACTCGCGCAGCGTGGTGTCCTCGCGCACCAGCCGCTCTGGGAACTGCATGGTGTAGTCGCCGTCGATGCGCACGATCTCATTGACCGCGAAAAAGTCACGCGCGGAAACGTTGGCCGGCATCCCTTCGCGCCACCAGCGTTCTTCTGTCGTGGTCCAAAATGTGTCATCCAAAGGAATACGGTCGGGCAATTCGCCCGCCAGCACGGTGGTAACGCGTTGTCGAGAGTCCATCGGTGGCTCCTGTCGGCTTGTTGCAAGCGGAACATCTTGATTTGGCTGCAGCAGTGGTGAATCCAAGATAGCCACAAATGGTACGGAACGTGTTCCCTGCGTATTCTGCGCTTGCAGGTGCGCTGATTTCTCTGGTTTGCACAGTGCTTTATAGAGATGAAAAGAGCATGGGGGTTGACCCCTGCCCTTTTCGCTTGTCTACATCCATTCGGGTCATTGCAGGATAAGAAGTGTCGGCCAAGTCACACAAGGTACACGAAGAATAGGTCAAGAGCGGCCACGCACGGGACGGGTGAGCACAAGACCCCTGTCAGACAGTTAAGGTTTGAGCACCAAGGGCA
>JAAUPU010000009.1 GCA_012032975.1 Caldilineaceae bacterium
AGACATCGGCTTGTTTGAGAATACCACGTAACGTGCCCACCTTTATCCTCCGATGATTCGGCACAACGCAACCCGATGCTCCCTTGCGCAGAACGATGTGACTGCCACGTTGCCGGACGACAGCAAAGCCCAGCCGTTCCGGTGCCCGTACCGTCTCTGCACCCGAAACCACTGGCAACTTATAGAGAACACACATAGAGGTCGTACAAATAATCGCGTTCTTCCAGAGAGACGTGAGTCTCAATTGTACGACTTAGAATTGGTTTCTCTATTAGGCATGCGCAGCCACATGGAAGGTGGTTAACAATGGACGAGCGGAAACAGTCAACGGGAACTCTTCGAGATATAGTTCGGTTGCCTCACGTAGATTTGTCAAGGCTTCTTCAATCGTCTCTCCTTGCGTAGTCGTCCCTGTTTCAGGATTGAAAACTACATAGCCTCCTTCGGGGGCTGCTGTTAACACTGCGGACAGATCCATGATTCTCCTCGTCTATACCTTTGCACGACACATAGCCATTCTAGTGCGATTATAATAGAAAAGCCGAGCAGCTTCTGCTCGGCTTGGCACATTCATTTCGCAGCGCACCCGCGACAGCCCGCCAACGTTACCACAGTGCCATTCTGTCCAGTGCTGCCGCCCTAACGGTCGCGTTTGAGCGGCGGCGCTGAGGCTCACCGTTGTGCCTGGCGCATCTTCGCCCTCCACTCCAGAGTCTGGCTAGGCAGGCGCGCTTCCGCACGCGTCGCGCAGAGCCTGCGCCAGTGGCATCTATCGACGGCGCGTGTGATCGACGCCTGGGAGGTCACGCGCGGACGCATCGACATCTGCCTTACGTGACGCCGGGGCGGGCGTCCCCAGGATCGGCTGTAACGATTCGAGTCAGCTGAACCACTGAGTCGCGGCAACATGCGTGAGGCTAGCCTCCTAGCAACATAGCCACCAGAACCATAGCCAGGCAAACAGAGGAGAGCAGCAAACCTATCTTCCACGGATTCGTATCGGTGTGAAGCCCCCAACTGTAGCCCGCAACGAAGATAACCGTAAACGACACAACGCTAGAAATGCGAATTGCCAGCGCGGTGTCATCAGGCAGCAGCAGCAACGGTAGCAAGGAAGGCAGCACGGCCACGATGTATAGCACCACTGTCGCCGCTGCACCAACCACATCTTGACGCTGTATTCCAATTGCCTGAGGTTCAGCTTGGCTTAGGTAGCCACGGATGTCGTGATAAAGAGCATTTCGTTGCTCGTCGTTGGTTATCGGCTCAAGGATGAAATCTAGCTCATAGGCAATGGCGGTAGCGGCCTCTTCTTCACTGTCTGTGCTCTGAACGTACCGGAGCAACCGATAGCGCTCACGCCGTGCGAGACGCTCCCCCAGAACATACAGTACGCCATCGATGATGCCCCAAGCCGTGACAGCCCCCAGGATGGCAACAAACAACTCGTGTCCATATCCGCTTGCAAAAGAGGACGAGATGACACCTTGATCGATCAAGACGCTGTAGGAAAGCGTGAAGAGCAGCGCAAACAAAACGCTGTAGAAGACGGTGAAGATCGCATCGATAGGGGCAAGGAACTCGCCAAGAACGTTGCTCAAGATGGTTTCCTTGGGCGGAGTAACTGGTCTGTGACGTTGCCGATGTCTTTCCCTGAACATTGCTCTGATCTCCTCCGGAAGTTAGGTCGTCACCGCCTACGACATTGTAATCGGCAGGGCGGGCAGCGTGGCAATCAGTCGCCAATTTGACTCGTTTGAGCGAGTGGGCAACTTGGAATGCGCCGAACTGTAGTCCTGTCCGGTGCAAGCACGGCTGGCGGCGCGACGTTGATTCGAAGCGTGCGGAATATTTGCGGGCGAACCGGAATAAAAGCTGTTGGTGACGCCGTTCTTCAATCAGCCTTATTTGACCGATGTTGATGGTATTCGGTGCAAGCTCCAGCTAGGCAACGTGTCGCTCACCGGTCAATATGGGTTCAAGCCGCAATATCTCATCCGCTGCGAGACTTCTCATCTCACGCCACAGATCCCAGTCCTGCTGCAAACCTAGTACACGATGGCGCAAATACCACGGCGGAATTTCGGCATCTCCACCTTTGAAAGAAACCGTGGGTCTATTTCCGCCGGGATTTACTAGCCGGTTCCGGTGCATGTTTGGTTGGCGGCGCGGGCGGATGATGGTGGATACGTTGAGGAGACCCGAGCAGTGAGCTTTACTGAAACTTATCGCTGTAGTGGGTCTGAAGAAGCAAAACTACACGTTTCAGATCACTGATCTTGTTCTGACAAACGTCAAAGATGATCTCTGCGTCTGCTGAGAAATAGTGATGACTGAGAATATCCCTGACGCCTTTGACACCTTTCCAGTCAATCTCCGGATACGCATCCCATAGATTTGACTCCATGGCTCTATCAAGCCGCTTCACCTGCTCGCCGATAGCAATCAACATCATGGCGATGCCATCACGACGATCAATGCCGTCGTCGCTGACGACGAAATCTTCGTGGATAGTTATTTTCCCGCAATGGCCTAAGCCGGGTGTCGCCTGGGTGCATCGGAGGAAGGAAGGCCGCTCATGTCGCTATCCAATTTGGTGACGGCATCCAATGCGTACTACCACGATGAGTTCATCCATTTGCATCGCCTGGCCAGGTTGGCCAAAGCGTTCGCACGATTGACCGGCCACAGCACCGAGTTGCTCTGCCTCTACACCACCTATGAACACGATCACGCATGGAATCGGGCCGACTTGGGCCTCCAAACGGTGCGCATCGAACAGATCTGCGGCAGCGAAGGGCGATGCGAAGATTACGACAACCACTTCCGTCCCATCAAGCTGCACGAAAAAGCGCGCTGGGCCAGCGTGGCCTCTGCCGTGGACCAGGGTGTCATTCTGCCACCTATCGAAGTGGTAAAGGTCGAGGAGATTTACTTCGTCCGGGACGGACACCACCGGGTATCTGTCGCCAAGCATGTGGGCCAAATCGAGATCGACGCGGTCGTCACGGTTTGGCAACATGTCCAGCCACATGGCAAAGAGACAGATGACGCCTCAGAGTAGACCATCCCGGACGCGCAGCGGTTCCAATGCCTGCCAATCGATCTTGACCCCCAAACCGGGTGCATCCGGCAACTGAACGGTTCCCGATCCATCGGCCAGAATCGGCGCCGGGAGAATAAAGTCGCGGCGGTCGGGTGTCCAGGTGGGCGGATCGAAGGGGAACTCCACAAAAGGCGCCTGGGAAAGCGCTGCAGCGACATGTAGATTTGCCAGCAGGACAAGGCCATCGCCCCAAGTGTGGGGTGAATAAATGTGACCGGTCACCTGCACCTGATCCGCAAGCTGTCGCGCCCGATAGATGCCGGTGGACCAGGCAACATCTGGCTGGTAGACATCCAGCGAGCCGTGCTGTAGATAGGCCTGGAAGTCGCTAAAATCGCGATTGCCCTCGCCGCCGGCAATCCGCACTCGGGCCTGGCGGCGAAGCTCGGCCAGCCCCGCATAGTCGTGACGGTGCAGTGGCTCTTCCAGCCAGTAGACATCCAATTCCGCCAGCGCATCGGCCACCCAGAGCGCGGTCTTTAGCTCCCAGCTTGGCCGGACATCCCACGACATTCGCCATGCCTGGTTGGCATCGACCAGCAGTTCGATCTGTGGCCCTACCGCATCACGCACGGCCTGGACAGAGGCGATCTCTTCCTGCATGTCGGCGTGAAAGCGCAACTTCAACGCCCCAAAGCCCTGTTCGACCAGACCCCTGGCGGATTCGGCGCGCTGGCTCGCGATCATTCGCTCCCCGGTCGAGGCATAGACGCGCAGCCGTCCATGCTCGCCGCCCAGCAGCTTCCAGAGCGGCTGGCCACTGATCTGCCCCATGAGATCCCACAGCGCGATCTCCAGCGGCCACATGCGGCCATAGTGGAACTGGAGGTGTCGAGAATTTCCACGTGACGGCGGATCGCAAAGGGATCCTGGCCCAGAAAGAGCTGTTCATGGCCGGCGAATCCCAACATGGCATCGCCAGAGCCGACGCCTTCGTGGTCGCCAGCGCGCACGCGGACCAGGGTGCTGGTGTGCGCCATGCGCGGCTTTGGATCCCACGCCGCGCTGAAAGGAGGATCCAGCGGCAGGCGGTAATGATAGATCTCAATGGAGTCGATGGTCGGTGACATCAAAATCTCATGTGGGGGCGTTTTTTACGGCTGCATAAAGAGACACAAAACCGCTGCTTTTCCTTCGTGTCCCTTTGCGCCCTTCCTGGATCATCCTTTTTCTGGCTCAGCATAGACACCGCGAAACAGCATCACTCGAAGCTGACGACACTCTGCCCACCGACCCGTTCGACGCGGATCAGGTTCTGCGTCGCCTGTTCGAAGGTGTCGTCGTGGCTGATGACAAAGAGTTGTCGGAAGCCGCGCACGTTGAGGATCTGGCGCGCCAGCGACTCGCGACGCACGTCGTCCAGGTTGGAGGTCGGCTCGTCGAAGAAGGCGATGTCGATGGTGCTCATCTCGCGCAAGAGCGCCAGGCGCACGGACAGGGCCGCGCTCATCTGCTCGCCGCCAGATAGCTGGCCAAAATGGCGTTCGTGGCCATCCACGTTCAGGGTGATGTTATAAGTCTCATCCCAAGTCAGATGGCGGCTGTAGTCCTGCATAATGTCGCCGAAGATACGCGCCGCGCCATCGCTGATCTGGCGGATCAACGTGCGGGTGACATACGGACCTGCCTCGCGAATCACGCCGCGTACGGTTTCTAAAAGGCTGGCCTGTCCCTCCAACTCTTTGCGCAAAGTCTGCGCCGCTGCCAGCTCTGTTGTGTGCAACTCCAGCGCGGCGATTTCGCTCCGGTCTCGCTCCTGTTCCCGATCCATCATCGCCAACCGGGTTTGCAGCCCGGCGCGCGTTTCGCGGGCTGTCTGCTCGGCCAGGACCGTC
Source organism: Caldilineaceae bacterium (assembly GCA_012032975.1). The sequence continues at coordinate 4,942 of JAAUPU010000009.1, forward strand.
TCCTCGTAGTTCTCTTCATCGAACGCCGCCTGCGCTTCCGCCAACTGTGCGGCCAGCCGCTCGGTCTGTTGCTGGGCTGCGACCAGGTCTGTCTGCAGACCATCGACCTCTCGGCGGCGCAAGTCAACCGTTTCCGCGGCCTGCCGATTCGAAAGCACAATCCGGTAGGCGTCGGCATTTTGCTCCACTGCGCCTGCTACTTCTTGCAGCGCTCCATCCAGGTCGGCGAATGCCAGCAACTGCTCCTGCAATGCAGCCATCTCGCTTGTTAACTTGTTGGACTGCGCTTGAAGCTGACTGGATCTTGTCTCCACGCGCCCGCGCTGAGCGGCGCGATCCGAAGCCAGCGCGTGGGCCTGGCGTGGGTTGCCCAGCTTGGCCAGCTTCGCCTCTACGTCGGTCACCCGTTGAGGCGCGTTCATCAGCTCGTGGAGCCGCGCTTCGGCGCTGGCGATCTCGCTTTCGGTTGTCGTCAGATTCTCCTGGGTGGTGGCCAATTCCTGTGCGCGCGGGAGTTCGCGCTGCGCCTTGTGGATGCGTTCAAGCTCCCTGCTCAATTGCTTGAGACGCGCTTGGCCGCTCTGCGTGTCGCTCTGAAGCTGGCGATATCGATTGCGCAACGTTTCAAGCCGTTGGTCGTTGCGCGCCTGGAGCGTGGCTCGATGATTTTCGTCCAGCGGCTGTTCGCAGACTGGACAGAGCGCGGTCTCGACCTCTGCCAGCGCCTCGCTTTGCGACTTGATAGCGTCGGCCTCCACCTTGCATTGGGCGGTTTCGGCGCCGAAGCCATCGAGCGCTGTTCGCTCGGATTCTATTTCGCCGGCAACGGCCGCGCGTTCGACCTCCAGCCCATCGCCGGCCGAGAGTTGCTCTGTCAGCATCTTGACCTGGTCGGCCAGACGGGTGCGATGCGACTGATGTTTGGCCAATTGAGACCCGGTTTCGTCGAGACGCCTTTGCTCTTCGCGTGCTTCTTTGAGTTCCTCTTCCAGCGCCAACTGCTCTGCAACCGCCGAAGCGAGTTCGCGCGCCGTCGCTTCCGCCGCGAGGATTTCGCTCAATTCGGCTTGAGAAGCGGCGAACTCGCTGCGCGTGACGGCTGCCTGTTTGTCCAGCGCGACGTGGTCAAGCTCGATGCGTGTGCGGAGGCGCACACGGCTTTCCAGTTCCTTCTGGCGCGCCTGAGCAGCCAAATAGCGATCATGGCCGGCCTGATTTTCCTCTAGCGCCGACTGCGCATTTGGGCCTGCGCGAGACTTTGCTGCGCGCTGGCAAGCCGCTCGGTCAGATCGAGGACGCGTTGGTTGGCGCTGGTTGTCTGGTTTGCAGCTCGCCGATCCGTTGACGCGACGCGGCGAGCAGAGCCAACTCGGTTTGCAGCGTTTCGAGGCGAGCCAGGGCTTGGGCGTGTTCTCGATTGGCCGTCGCGATTTCGTCGTTGCGTTGCATGACAACCGCGCGCAGCGCAGGCAACCGTTCAACGCGGCCCTGCAAACCGGCGATTTCGACAGCGACCGCGTTCCGTCGGTCGCTCAACAACTTCACCGCATCGCGAAGGCGCTCGAACGCCCAACGATACTCTTCGACCTGCAACAGGGGATCGAAAACTCTTTTGCGGTCACTGGCCGTGGCGAGAAAGGCCGCGGTCAGCGTGCCCTGGGGCACGCCGACCGCATCGCGAAAGAGGCGGTTCAGGTCCGCGCCGGGTTCCAGCCCCATGTGCTGGCGCAGAAAGCTCAACACATCGGCCTTGCCCTCACAGATCTTGATGCCTAGTTCTGGATCGTGGATGTAGTATTGATTGCTGGAGCCGCAGCGCCGCACAGCTTGATAGGGGCGTTCATCCAGGTTGCTGGCGAAGGTCGTGGTGACGGTGGCGCTCCTGGCCCCTTCGCGCACGAACGCGGCATGGGTATATTCCAGCGAGTCGAAGAGGGAGAAGCCGATGGCCTCCAGGATTGTACTTTTGCCGGCGCCGTTGTGGCCAACGATGGCGTTGATGCCGCCGGTGAAGTCGATGGTCGTGTTGGCGAAACTCTTGGCATTTTCCAGTTCCAGCGAGAGAATCTGCACAGTTATTCATCCCCCCATGCATCTGTCGTCTCGGCCTTGTTTTGGGCAAATTCAGGGGCAGCCAAGAGACGGCTGCGGCTCTCCAACTCTTCCAGAATCGACTCTGGGCCGGCATTGTCCAGCGCCAGCGTCTTGATGTTGAGCACGAGTTTGGCCCATGCTTCGCTCTGGCCGCGGAAGCGCGCATCTCGTTCCAATAGTTCGGTGACGATCTGCTCCTCCAGCACGCGTCGGTTGACACCCTCTTCGATGTCGATGGCGAAGTCAGAGGAGTGGGTGAGGTTGCGCACCAGTGCGATCAGCGGGTTGAATGCGTCGGTGATGATCTCCTCCAGCGCATCCACATCCAGCGCGCTGCGCTCGAAGGGCAGCACGCCGGTGAGCTGTAGTTCGACGACTGGGCGTTCCAACTCCAGCGTGGTCGGGCCGCCGTGCTGCGCCGTCGCGACAGTGGTCGTTCAGTGCTTCTGGCGAAGTGTGTAGATCGCTCTTGATGCGTATGCGCACAAAAGGGCGCCGTTTGTTTGTGCCCAGTGTGGCCGTGTGTTTGTCGTTGCCGTTCTCGGTGTCTACTTCAACGAGATAATAGCCGCGTTCCGGCCAGCTTGCCTCCATGGTCGAGCAGGTTTCGAGGCTGCCAGGATTGAAGATCCAGTTCTCTTGGGTAAAGGGTTGATGGACATGACCAAGCGCCAGGTAATCGATGTGCGGCTGCAAGAGCGACCATTGGCGATAGCTGACCCCGCCAGCCTCTTCGGCCAGCACGCCTTCCACACCGGCGTGGGCCATGAAGATCGTGTACTCGACGCCAGCGCTTTGGCTGCGGGCCAATGCTTGGGCATAGCTTCGATGGCGCGGGGCGTGGCCGAACCCAGATACCTCATGCCATAAACGCGCAGCCCCGGCTTGGGTTCGTAGTATGCGCCCTTGCGGTTGGCATAGGGCTTTAGCTCGATCGCGCCATTCGTGAAGTCGCCGTTGAGCAGGAAAAGCAGTTGGCGTTGCGCCAGAAACTCCATCCAGCCGATCACGTCGTGGTAGTAAGCGTGTTCGTGGTTGCCTTCCACCGCCAGGCAAGGGATGCCCGCCTTTTGCAGCCGCTCCAATCCAGAGATGGCCTGGTTGAGGGTGAGCGCGTCGATCGAGCGTTTGTGAAAGAGATCGCCGGCCAGGACAACGAAGTCGACCTGTTTGGCGACCGCCGTTTCAATGACATTTAGAAATGCACGGGCGAAGTCGTTGTACCGATCACTGTTGCCATATTGTTTGTAGCCCAGATGGCAGTCGGCAAAGTGGAGGAAGCGAGCTTTCATGGCCTGTGGACCTGTCGTTGAGAGGGGTTGGATCGGTAGAGCGCGAGAGGCGGGCCGAAAGAGAGGCGGAGCTCCGGTGGATTACTCGGCGATCTGATAGCGCATCGTCATCAATGTGGTCAGTGACTGGAAGCCATGCGCCCGAAATGCGTTCAGACCCGCTTCGTGGTGGGTGCTCAACTTGACGCTGACTGGCCACCGAGGATACTCGTTCAGCGTTGCCAGAATCCACTGGACCATCTGTTCTTCATACTGACCGTAGTTTTGCGGTCGGACCCACAGTTCGACTTCGTGATCTTCTCGCCACTTCTGTGCGGTCAAAATCAGCGCCGCCTCGAAGCGTCGCGCCGACTGAATGCAGCGCCGATAGACTGTCCGCCGCCCCATGGACCGCCAGAGCCATTCGCCAAATTGCTGTTCGACCGGAGTCTGGAATTCGCTTCGTCGAATGGGCCGCCACCACTGCGCGTGGTCGTTGTGTTGGTTGATGGCCAATTCGTAGAGCGGCTGCCAATTGCCAGAGGCGAAGGAACGAAAATTTGGCATCGGCGTTGGGAAAGGCGCGGCCTGCGGCGCTCGATCGAGGCGAAGGGAAGTCGTCCCGACGATGTCTTCAAAGCCAAGTCTCTCGTAAAGCCTGCGCGCCACGTCATTCTGAGTGTAGACCTGGAGCACCGCCCATCGACCGTGGGAAGCCCGCACATGCTCCAGCGCGCGCTCCATCAAACGCCGCGCAATGCCCCGCCCTCGATACGCGGGCGCGACCGCGACATTGGCGATCTGCCAGCGATTGCCATATTGGTCTCCACGCTGGACCGTGACGTTGCCTATGACATGGCCATCCTCTACCCAGACAAAGCCGCTGAAGACATCATCGAACTCGCCCGTGCTGCGATTGAGCAGTTTGAGCAGTCCGCTGATATGGCTCATGATGCGCATTTCGCGCAGCGCGGCTTGCCCTCGTTGGTCAAGTTCGTTGGTGAAGGCGTCGGCGATCAGCTCGGCTACCGGGCGCAGATCCTGGCCAATGTCGAAGGCGCGGATTCCATAGTCAACATGTTGCACATGACCTGTTGCCGCATTGATGGCCGTCATATCTCCCCCTCGGTGCTAGAACCGGCGCACGGCTCACGCGCGGGTTCCTGACAAACAATTGTGTCTGGAAATGCTGCCTACATGGCGACCCGCACCAGCGCAGGGCGCAACACGCGGCCCTTGTACTCATAGCCAACCCGCAGCGTCTCGATGATGTGGCCGCTCTCGACGTCGTCATTGGGCTCGCTGGAGATGGCCTCGTGCCGGGCAGGGTCAAACTCACCGCCTGCTTCAACTGTCGTCAATCCCTGTTCTTCGAGCAAGCTCAGCATCTTCTTGTGGATCTGGCTGAATCCGTCCACCCATGCAACCTGTGTTGCTTCATCGGCAGAGATTGTCGCCTCGTCCGCATTGGCAAGCTCTGGCGGGATATTGCGGAATGCCAGATCAAAGTCATCCAGGATCGGCAAAAGGCGCTGGATCAGATGTGCGCCCGCTCGTTCGATCTGGTCCGACAGCTGTTTTTCCTGGCGCTTGCGGCTATTCTGAAATTCGGCCGCGGTGCGCTGCATCCGGTCGTTGGCCTCATCGACCTTGGCCTGAGCCGCGATCAACTCTGTTTGCAAGGCTAGAATAATTGCCTGCGGCTCTTCCGTGATCTCATCCGTTTCGTCCGCGCCATCTCCGTTCGCCAAGATCGGATCGGCGCCCTCTTCTTCGAACTGTCCGTCTGCGGCGAGATTCTCTTGCGCGGTCGCTTCCAGCGTTTCTTCGCTATTTTTTGTTTCAGACATCCTATTGTCACCTATTTTCGCCCACCGATTGAAGGGAGGGCTGTTTGTTATGTTTGCTTCACCCCAGGCTGTCAGGGGACAGCCCAGGAGTACCAATAGAGTTTGTGGACGATCCTTACGGACCGTAAATCTCTTCGACCATCTCGCTCATCAACGCCGCGACAAAGCGAACCGCGCTGATCGTGCGTCCATAGGACATGCGCAGAGGGCCAATCACACCGAGGACGCCGGTGGCGTGGTCAAGAACACCGTAGCGACTCAGCACCAGGCTGACATCCTCCAACTCGCTGAAGCGCCCCTCGCCTGCGATCAGGACATGGATGTCGCCATCCAGGGAGATCGTGTTGCCTACTTCGTCGACCAATTGGTCGAGCAGCGCACGCTCCTCGAAGAACCTGGACAATCTTACGCACGTTGTTGCCGGCGGCAAATTCGGGCGCTTCGAGCACCTGCACCAGTCCATCCCGATAGATTTGACGACCGGCACGCGCATCGACACTCTGCATCACCTCGCCGACCAGGGCTGCGATCTGCTTGGCAAAGGGTGTCAACGCCAGCGTCTTCTTGGGGATCGCCTGGGTTGTGACGCCGATCAGCGCGTCGTTGAGCTCGTTGCTGATCTGGCTAAGCTCGTTCTGGTCCAGAGGTTGTTCCAAATCGAGCAACTGTTGCTTGACGATCCCGGTCTGTAGGACGATCACCATCAGCACCTTGGAGCCGTGGATAGCAACCATCTCCATGTGCTTGTAGCGGCTTTCGGCAGAGCGAGGGGCCGTGGCCAGCGCGGCGCTTTGTGAAGCCTGGGCAAGCACCGATGTACTCATGCGCAGCCATTGGTCTAACTCTTGTCGCGCCCGGCCAAAGCGGACGCGGATCATGCGTCGCTCTGCCGATGGCAATTCGGCATCCGCGACCAGGTGGTGGACGTAATAGCGGTAGCCTGCATCGGTCGGAATGCGCCCAGCACTCGTGTGGGGGTGCGTCAGCAGTCCTTCGCGCTCCAGCGCTGCCAGGTCGTTGCGGATGGTGGCTGGGCTGACGCCCAGTTCGGCATAGCCGGCGATGCTCGTGCTGCTAACAGGTTGAGCGGTCTGTACATATTCCTGAATGACAATACGCAGAATCTGCTTGCGTCGTTCGGTTAGAATTTCTCCCGACATAAAGGTGAATCCATTATCCGTTGCTGCGAAATTTGATCTTGATCCAGTCGCTCAACAGAGAACACGTTGAGATCGGAGAGTGCGCGACTGGCAATCCACCGCCCTGGCCCGCCTCAAGTTTCTCAATCTCCGGCCTTTTCAGGCCTGCCAGGTCGTCCAACAGGCGTTTCGGTCAACGCAATTAGCACTCTGCCGTCCAGAGTGCTAATTCTCGCCACTATAACATTGGCGAACATACGTGTCAAAACAACGCCAATTCGTCGGCTCAGCCAACGTTAATATGCGTTCTGATTGATGCCCAAAATGGTCTGGACAGTCGTCCGAATGATGATCTTGAAATCGAGGGCCAGCGACCAATTTTCGATATACCAGAGATCGTATTTGGTGCGTTCGGCGATCGACGTATCCCCGCGCAGACCATTCACCTGCGCCCAGCCGGTGATGCCTGCCTTCTCGCGATGGCGGTCCATATAGCGCGGGATGCTTTGGCGGAACTGTTCGACATAGACAGGCGCTCGGGCCGAGGGCCGACCAGACTCATATCGCCCACGATCACGTTGATCAGTTGGGGCAATTCGTCGATGTTAAAGCGACGCATAATCGCGCCCAGCTTGGTCCGCCGAGGATCGTCCTCGCTGGTCCAGCCGGGACCGCCCACTTCAGCATCCAGCCGCATCGAGCGAAACTTGATGATCTTGAACGGCCGCGCATCCAGCCCCATCCGCTCTTGAATATAGAAGACTGGACCGGGGCTGTCCAGCTTGATCAGCACGGCAGCCAGGAGCAGAAACGGGCTGGTCAACACCAGCACGATCGCGCTGACCACGATGTCCATCCCACGCTTGAGCGTTAGCTTCCAGCCTTGCAGCGCAACATCGCGGATCGTCAGCAGCGGCAGACCGCCCAGATCGCCAATGCCCACTTCGCTGGCCATGATCTGGAAGACATCCGGGAAGACGCGGATGCCAACCTTTTCGCGCTCGCAGAGACTGATGATGCCGACCAGATCTTGATGACTGCTCTCTGGCAGGCCGATGATCACTTCGTCGATGCCATATTTTTCGATGATCCACGGGATGTCGGCCAAATTTCCCAGGATGGGCACACCCAAGATCGAGCGCTGGTCGCTGTTGTTGTCCACGACGCCCATCACTTGATAGCCTAACTTTGGGCTGCTGACGATCTTCTGCAGGAGCATTCTGCCGACCTCGCCGCCGCCGACCATCAACACCCGGTCGTCACCGATCCCCTTGGATTGGGCCTGCCACTGGATCTGCGCATGAAAGGTGCGCGCCACCGTGATCAGCCCGATGTTGATGGCCATGGCATAGAGGATGAACGGGCGGTGGTAGTCGAAATCGCGCAGACCCAAGGTCAGAAGCGCCACTGTGATCAGCGTGGCAAAGAGGTTGTAGACGATAATCCTGAATATCTCGTCCAAATGGCTGACGGGGCGGCGGCGCTGATACATGCGCCGTGTGAAAAAGATCGTAATCAGTACAGCCGAATAGACAATGGGCAGCGGCAGGAATTCACGGAAGGGCCCGACGACGACATCGGGATTGCGCACCAACAGTCGGTAGGAGAAATAGAAGGAGAGCCATGTACAGCCGAGATCGAGCGCGGCCAGCGCCAACACAAACAGCAACTGCGCCCGCTTCATCAACACAGGTCGATGGGCGCGTCTCTGTGGATAGTCGTCGTAGGGCACTTCAGAGAGGCTCTGCTGCATTTCCATGATGGGTACGGACTCGTCGAAGAACGCCGATCAGCCAGAACGACCATCGGGCGATAGCTCCGATGGTTCGTAGCCGGCATGTACCTCGGCAAGAGGTCGGGCGACCTCGGGCGTGCTGCCACCGCCATTGCTGCTTTGGCAGAAGCGCCAGAGGTGTCGGGCTACATCCATCCCACCCTTCACCGGGATGCCGAGCATGATCAGTTTGTCTAGCAACCAGTTTGTTTGGCGGCGGTAGTGTTTGCGATAGAAGAGCCACATCGCTTCATAGAAATCAATCCGCGCTTTGCTGCTCTGGCTGCTAGCGGCTTCCTTGACGTGGGTGATCTCCACCTGTCCATTGTACCAGACTTGCCAGCCAGCGTCTTTGATTCGTTTGGCCCAATCCAGGTCTTCGCCATACATGAGAAAGCCTCGTCGAGCAAACCTGCGTCCTCGATGGCTGCGCCACGCACCTGCATGTACGCGCCGACCACCGAGTCAACCTCGTGGACCGCGTCCTCGGGAATATAGGCCAGGTTATATTCGTTGAAACGGCGACTGTGGGGAAAAAGACGACTCAGCCCGCTCATGCGATAGAAGCTGACCTCTGGCGTAGGGAAACTGCGCCGACATGCCTTGTCCAGGCTGCCATCGGGCCGCCGCACGCGCGGACCCGCCACGCCGATCCTGGGATGGTCGTCCATGAAAGCGGTCATGGTGGCCAACGCCTGGAGGGGGAGAACAGTGTCCGGGTTGAGCAGCAAGACATAGCGAGGAAGCGAGGGTGATTTGGGTTGCTCGCCAGGTTCGCCAAAGCCAAACCAACGTAGCGCGATGTTGTTGCCGGCGCTATAGCCCACATTGGCCGGGTTCACGATCAGATGCGCGTTGGGAAATTCAGAGCGGACCAGCTCGGGGCTGCCATCGTTGCTGGCGTTGTCCACCACGCAGACCTCCATGTTCAGGTCCAAGTGGCTGGCAAAGACCGAGCGCAGACAGTCACGTAACAGCATTGCTGTGTTGTAGCTCAAGACCACGATCGCCAGATCAACTGGCTCGTCTCTTGCTGGCTCTGTCATTGCCCCGTCTGTCTTAGATCCGTCTGTCTTTGCCCGTACATTCGGCATTGAATGTCCCCAAGAACTGGCCTCTGCGCTCGGCCCGGGGTGGAGGGACCAGGTGAGAAAGCCGCGCGACATCAACCGATGCGCATCCCGATAGTCAACGGCCATTCTAGCATAGCCAACTGATTCTGGTCAAAGTGATCGGGATTTCTCGCCTGTGGTCGAGGGGTGTCGGAGGGCAATTGGATGGGTTTGGAATGGGGAGAGGATGGCAGCGTGACAAGGGGACACGGCACGCGCTGCGGGTCATTCCGTTATCGCGTCGTCCGTTGCGCGTTCGATCAGCCGGGATCGTTCCAGGTTTGGCAGTCTGAGTGCATAAGCGGCCGCCTGCAAGATCGCGGCTTCGGGCACGAGGCCGATCAACTCGCTGTGGTCGATGGTCGTGCCCATTTCTTGGGCCAATTTGTCTATGGTCTCCACGACTGTATGGATCGATGTCTGGTCGAGATCGACCAGGTTCAGGCTCACCTGGGCTTGCCCATCGACCAACAGGCCCAACGCTTTCACTGCGGGCAAACCACCGCTGCTGGCGCGCACCCGGCGCGCGATCCATTTGGCGATGGCCACATCGCCGCTGTCCAGGAAGATGTTGAATGCAACCAAGAC
>JAAUPU010000376.1 GCA_012032975.1 Caldilineaceae bacterium
TTCATTTCGAGATCGCTTCGATATCCAGACCTCTGGCTGGTGGACTGTCTTTCCCCATCGCGAATGGGAGACGGTCGCGGTGCTTGACCCCAAGGAACTCGGTTTGGACCCGCAGGCTGTGATGGTGGTCGAGGGAGTGACGGGGACATTTGAAGAACTGCGTGAAGGTGTCTCATCGCCGGACGGGAAGACGCAGGTGGCCTGGATCGGCAACCGACGCCTGGGCCGCATCGAGGTCCAGAAGGAAGTGTGGACTGTCAACTGGAACTTTACGCTGGAGAACTACCGGCAGGTCCTCTTCGGGCAAACGACGGAAATTGTCAGAGACGATGGATCGGTGGTGGAAGTGCCGGGGCAGGATATGTCCCAGGCGTTTCTCAACAGCGTCGCCGTTGCGGTGCCCGCGACGATTATACCTATCCTGATCGCAGCTTTCGCAGCGTATGCCTTTGCATGGATGCGTTTCCCTGGCCGCAAGTGGCTCTTCATCATGGTGATCGGTCTGTTGGTTGTGCCGCTTCAGATCTCGTTGGTGCCTATTCTCAGCGACTATAGCAAGATCGGACTGAATGGGACCTTCCTGGCCATCTGGCTGGCCCACACTGGATTTGGACTGGCGCTCGCCACCTACTTGCTCTACAACTATGTCAGCACCTTGCCGCGCGAGACCCTTGAATCTGCCTTTATTGATGGCGCGTCTCATTTCACGGTCTTCACCCGGCTCGTCCTGCCACTTTCTGTGCCGGCGCTGGCTCGTTCGCCATCTTCCAGTTTTTGTGGGTGTGGAACGACTATTTGGTTGCGTTGGTCTTCCTGGGCGTTGATCCCGACAACAAGGTGATGACACAGCGGCTGGCTGACCTGACCGGTACATTTGGCAATTCATGGCATCTGCTCACCGCAGGCGCGTTTGTAACTATGATTCTGCCGCTGATCGTCTTCTTCGCTCTGCAACGTTATTTCGTGCGCGGACTGTTGGCTGGGTCGGTCAAAGGATAGGTGTTTCCAGGATTTGGACCATTCACAGATTGCGGGGATTTCACGGAAGAATCTGTGGATGAATTTCTCGCTCGATCCAGACCAAATCTTACTGGGCATGGTGCGTTGACCAAGTAACGCACCGTGCTCTACCATCCACGTTTATCGCGGCTGACTTCTGAGCCGAGGTATTTCCGCTTCAACACCAGCGCGGCAAACTCCGGCAACTTCAACATACGACGCCAGCGCCACGGTTCGCGCAGCAGCCGATGCAGCCATTCCAGCCCCAACTGCTGTATCCAGCCGGGCGCGCGCGTTGTCACACCTGCCACAAAGTCAAATGCGCCGCCCACCCCCATTGCGACCGCAACCGGCAGTTCATGCCTGTGCAGATCGATCCAAAAATCCTGGCGCGGATGCCCGAAGGCGACAAAGAGAATATGGGGCTGCGTGGCGCTCAATTGCTGATGGATGGTTGGCCAGTCTGCGGCGGTTGGGCTTCCCGCGTAGGCGCCTGCAACCACCAGGCCAGGATAGTGATCGCGCATGATCTGTGCGGTCGTTGCAGCCACACCTGGCGCGGCGCCCAGAAAAAAGACGCGCCACCCACGTTGCGCCGCTCGGGCGCAGACCCGGTGGATGCCGTCGGAACCGGTCACCCGTTCCCGCAGATGGACGCCAGCCAGCCGCGCCGCCCAAAGTATCCCCACGCCGTCTGGCACCACGAAAGATCCGCACGCCGTAACATCGCGGCGAAGGCCGGGTCGCGGCGCGCATCGACGATAAATTCTGGGTTGATCGTGCAGATCTGACGGCAAGGCGAACTGCTGTTAGGCTCTTCAACCCAGGATTCGATCTGGGCCAACATCTGTGTGAAGTCAACGCAATGCACATCGACGTCCAAGATGTCGACGCCGGCAATGTCATTGGATTGTGAGGCAGGGAGCGCCGCAATTTCACGCTGAGGTGGACCGATCGGTGTCACAGGCGAGGTGTCGTTCTGTTCACGAGCTCGGGGTGGAACCGGTGGATTGGCTGGCAGCCTCTTCCAAAACGGCCAACGTCTCCTTGGCCGCCTTCTCCCAGGAAAAACGTTTGACATTCTCGTAGCCCTTGGCGATCAGCTCGGCGCGCAACGCCTCGTCTTGGCTTAGACGCAGCATCGCGGCCGCGATCGCATCGACATCAGTCGGATCCACGAGCAGCGCGGCGTCTCCGGCAACCTCTGGTAGAGACGAACTATTCGAAGTCAAAACAGCAACCCCCAGACTTTGGGCTTCGAGGATAGGCAGTCCGAAACCCTCGAAAAGCGACGGAAAACAGAAAAAACGTGCGCCGCCAAATAGGGCGGACAGCTCCGAGTCAGGTACATAATCAGGGAAGTGAACCCGCCCACCCAGTCCGGCGCGATCCACCTCCGCCTTGAGCGACTGACTGCCCCAGCCTTCGGCGCCCGCAAGCACCAGATCCCATTCCACCGCGCCGCGCTGGTGCAGGCTGGCATAGGCCTGGATTGTTCGAAGCAGATTCTTACGCGGCTGGAGGGTGCCGACATAAAAACCATACGGGCGACCCACTCCATATCGCCTGGTCGTTTCGGCCAGTGCGACAGCCGACGGGGTGGGGAAACGGTGTACGCCTTCGTGGACCACGCGAATTCTGTCATCGCGGATGCCGTAAAACCGTCGAAGGTCCGCACTTGTCGCCCGGCTCACAGCGATCAGGCGACTTGCTGCGAAGGCTGCCCAGCGCGTGCTGATATTCAGATAGAGCCGCTGTGTGTGCGTGTGGGCGTCTGGAAAGCGATGATAGCCGAGATCATGGACCGTTACAACGCTGGCGGGCAGGCGACTGGCCGGCAGAACAAATGGCAACACGTGGGCCGGTATGAAGAGGACGTCGGGCGGGTGGCGGTCGATTTCCTTCGCCAACGAGCGATGGGTCCATAGCCGCCGAGCTGGCAAGACGCGAAGCTGCACGTTGGAATCAGATAAGTTCGTCGCCGCGCCGTCAATCTCAAAGCTATCGGATGGCGGCGGCGTCTCGACATAGAGCCGCCATTGGTGGCCCGCCGCTTCTGGCAGTGCAAGGATATGACGAATCAGCTCCAACGAATAGCGTTCGGTCCCGGTGCGCCGCGTGCGGAGCGCTCGCGATGCGTCGATGCCGATCAGCATGTGTAGCCAAATGATCGATCCAGAAACAGTCGAACTTCTGAAGCCAGCGGTCCATCCCGCAACAATTGTGGTCCGTTGGTTTCAATCTGGCTCACGTCTATAACGGTGCTTGCCGCCATGCGACCGCTCAAGTCATGGGGCGGCGACGCACCGGCCAGGAGCAACGGAAGACGCCCACCCAGTTGTTCCAAAACGGCCTCGGCGTCATGGCATTCGGGTTGACTGCTCAGATTGGCGCTGGTTGCAGCCAATGGGCCAACTGCGCAGATCAGCTTCCTCAGCTCGTCATGGTCTGGCATACGCACCCCGACGGTGGGGTGGTCGGCGGTCAAGATCGTTGGCAAGCCGGCCCGCGCTTGCACGACCACGGTCAACGGGCCTGGCCAGAAGCGTTCCATCAGCGCGCGTGCGACGGGATGCAACGGTGGATCAACCACCTGATCTAGCTGATCAACCGCGCCGACGAGTACTGGAATGGCCTTGTCGAGAGGACGTTTCTTGATTGCATAGAGCTGGGCGATGGCGTCGGGGCTATCGGCGCGACACATGACGCCATAGACCGTATCGGTCGGCGCGGCGATCACCTGATGTTGCAGCAAGAGCGTCGCGGCATATTCCAATGCCTTGGCGTCAAGAATGGATCTGACTTTGGTTTCCACGGAGAAGACAACTCCATTTTGTGTTTGTGAGTAAACCCGCCCAGACCGTGTCAGCGCATGCTGGTGCGCTGAACATCGACGGTGTTTCCGTCGCCGAGAAACGGTTTGCGACGGCTGGATTTCTCCAGCGTTTTCCATGAAGTGAATATGTGTGTATACTATCAGCGAGAACATTTGTCGTCAACCCACATCGTAATAGAGCCGTTGTTCCCAGCGCCTCTGATATGGATCGTCATATCCAGAGAAACATCGGCCCCACACCCAGGCGAAACCCTTCGGAACATAGCTGATGCGACGAACGTCGTAGGAACACTGATCGATCTGTCAATGGCTGAGTTCACTCAGTTCACACGAGATCACGACGTTTGCTTTGAGTATGTCCATTAACTCACCCGTTTCTTCGCCCGGAATGATATGTTTGATCTCTTTGACGTATTAATTGACGCTCTGTGGGTGCTGGGCTTGGCTGGACTGTTGGCAACGTTCAGCTACATGAGTTGGTATCGAGGTCTGCAAGGGTGGAGTTGGGGCTACGCGCTGAGTGTACCCCGCATGTTATTTCCCTTGTGTCTGAGCCTTACCATCTTCTGTGTCGGGCTGGCCCTGAATGGGGTCACATCTTTTCAGCCGGCGCCTTGGTGGGAAACAACGGCATGGAGCATTCTGGCCCTTTTATTTGCCGTCCAGACTGTGATCTACGGTGTGGCCGGGTTGCGTCATGGCTGGGACACACCGCTGGAAAAGAGGGACCACGATGAGTAGACGCGATATTGGTGAAGAGTGGAAGCTGGAAGATGGCGACGAAGCGGGCGGCCAGTGGAAGCTTGAAGCGGCCGAACAAAATGCTATCTCCCAGTG
>JAAUPU010000010.1 GCA_012032975.1 Caldilineaceae bacterium
GCTGAGTCCGATCCTGAGCGCGGTGGGCATCGATCCCAACAGCGCCCAGGTGATCCAGGGGGTGCTGATCGCAGGCGTGATGATGGTTGGCGGGTGGCTAACGCTGCTGCGGGAGCGGTCGTCATGACCCCCTCCTCACCGGCGGATCGACCTGGGAGAAACCAGGTGAGCTTGTCGCTGCGCGCCGGCCTCTTTATCGCGGAGCGGCCTGAATTGGTGCTTACGGTCGTGCTCGGCGCGTTGATTCTGGTGACTGGCCTTATCGAACCCAATTACTTGTCGGTGGCCGGGCTGCGCAACACGCTCTTGCAGGCTGCGCCGCTGGGCATCCTCGCCGGTGCGCAGACCATCCTGATGCTGACCGGCGGCATCGATCTCTCGGTGACCATGATCGCCACCGGCTCCGCCTATGTTGCGGCAAATCAGTCTCCCAATGGGGTGGTCATCGCGCTTGCGCTCGGCCTGCTCGTGGGCCTGATCGCTGGGAGCGCGAATGGGGTTGGCGTCTCCGTCTTCCGAGTCAACCCGCTGATCATGACATTGGCCATGTCGGGGATCTTGCTCGGTCTGTTCACCGCGTGGACCCAGACGATCCTGGCCGGTTCGACGCAGATGGCGACGTTCATCAAGTTGATGGGTGCAGGCTCCTTCTTTGGCAACCGCGTGCCCTACAGCGTCGTGATCTGGACGGTGATCGCGATTGTGTTGATCTGGCTGCTCAAGCGTTCGGGATGGGGGCGGCTGATCTATGCCATTGGCGACAACGAGGTGGCGGTGCGGCTTGCGGGGGTGCGCGTTTCCCAGGTGCGCATTACGGCCTATGCGGTTGCGGGGGTGCTGGGGTCAATCGCCGGCATTCTGCTAGCCGGTCGCACCGGCGCAGTCGACCTTCAGCTTGCAAACGCGTTCCTGCTACCTTCCGTGGCGGCGGCTGTGATCGGCGGCACGTCGATCTTTGGCGGCGTCGGCGGCTATGCGGGAACCATCCTCGGCGCGCTGATCCTCAGCGTGCTCAACTCGATGTTGACCTTCCTCAATGTAGGACAGGGAATCCAGCAGGTGGTCTACGGCTCGATTGTGCTGGCGCTGGCCTGGGGATATGCCAGCCTCACCCGCCGGACGTGATGACGAACCCGCTGAGTACGACCAGCTTCCGTGAAGGCAATTGCGGTCCACCCGATCATCCCGATTTTGCACCAGGATAGGTAAGCCCATGCAATCGTTCAACGTCGCTATCATCGGAACCGGCTTTATGGGGCCGGCCCACACAGAAGCGCTGCGCCGGCTGGGCATCCAAGTGGCTGGCATCTTGGGTTCTTCGGCGGAGAAATCTCGACGCGCGGCGGCGGAGCTTGGCATCCCCAAAGCGTATGGCGGCCTCGACGAGTTGCTCGCCGATGACGAAATCGATGCCGTCCATATCACCTCGCCCAATCGCCACCACTTTGAGCAGGCCAGCCGGGCGCTGAAGGCGGGCAAGCATGTACATTGCGAAAAACCGCTGGCCATGACCGCGGCCGAATCTGCCGCATTGGTGAAGCTGGCCCGGGAAAGTGGTCTGGCCGCGGGCGTCAACTACAACATGCGCTACTACCCGCTGAACATCGAAGCGCGCGATCTGATCCAACGCGGCTCGTTGGGCGACGTGATTTCAGTCCAAGGCAGCTATGTCCAGGATTGGCTGCTCTATCCCACCGACTACAACTGGCGCGTACTTGCCGACGAGGGCGGCAAATTGCGCGCGGTGGCGATATCGGCACCCACTGGCTGGACTTGTTGCAGACCATCACCGGTCTGCCAGTGCAGGCTCTCTTTGCCGATCTGAAGACCGTCTATCCAACCAGGCAGCGCCCAATCGGCGAAGTTGCGACTTTTTCTGGCAAGGTAGAACAGACCGACGCGACCGAACCAATCGAGATAAAAACCGAGGACTACGGCGCGATATTGCTTCGCTTTGCGAATGGGAGTCACGGTTCGTTGTGGGTTTCGCAGGTGACGGCGGGACGCAAGAATTGCCTGCGCTACGAAATCTCCGGGAAAGAGGGCGCGCTGGCCTGGAATAGCGAGCAGCCCAATGAGCTTTGGATCGGCCACCGAAACCAGGCCAATCAGCAACTGATCCGCGACCCCGGCCTGGTGTCCGATGCAGCGCGCGCCCACATCAGCTATCCCCGGCGGCCACAACGAAGGCTATGACGACTCCTTCAAGCAATCCTTCAAGTCCTTCTACGACTATATCGCGGCCGGCGATTTATCCGCGCCTGCGCCGTTTCCAACCTTCGCCGATGGCCACAAAGAGATCGTACTCTGCGAGGCGATCCTGCAAAGCCACCAGGAGCAGCGGTGGGTGAATGTAACCAGTTAGAGTGCGACAGCGAGCTTCTCAAACAGAACGCAGACGCGACCGTCTGCCTCATTCCCAATCTCCACGCCCCAATCTCAAGAAACCCGGAGAACAGATCAGATGATGCAACTAGGATTTGTCAGCGCGATCCTGCCCGACCTCTCGCTGGAAGAGGTGGCTCGATTCGCAGGAGAGAACGGCTTTGCGACCATCGAGGTGATGTGTTGGCCGGTGGGCAAGGCCGAGCGTCGCTATGCCGGCGTTACCCATGTCGACGCGACCACCCTTGACGCAGATGCCGCGGCAAGGGTGAACGAAATCGTCGCGTCGGCTGGGGTCACCATCAGCGGTCTGGGGTATTACCCCAATCCGCTGACGCCGGATCGAGCGGAGGCCCAAGTCTACATCGACCACATCAAGCAGGTGATCGTCGCGGCTGAACTTCTGGGCGTGGGTGTGGTGAACAGCTTTGTCGGGCGCAACTGGACCCAGTCTGTGGATGAAAACTGGCCGCGCTTTCTCGAAGTGTGGCCACCACTGGTCAAGTTCGCAGAGGATCATGGCATCAAGATCGGCATCGAAAATTGCCCGATGGCCTTTAGTGCAGACGAATGGCCGGGCGGCAAGAACCTGGCACACACCCCCGCAATCTGGCGACGGATGTTCGAGGCGATCCCCAGCGACCATTTCGGCCTCAACTACGACCCGTCGCACATGGTCTGGCAACAGATGGACTACCTGAAACCGCTGCGAGATTTCACCGACAAGCTTTTTCATGTCCACGCCAAGGATGTGCGGGTGGACAAGCATCGGCTGGACGAGGTCGGCATCATGGCGACGCCGCTGGAGTTTCACTCGCCAAAGTTGCCGGGGCTGGGCGACATCGACTGGGGTCAATTCTTCTCGGTGCTGGGTGATGTGGGCTATACCGGCCCGGTCTGCATCGAAGTCGAAGATCGCGCGTATGAAGCTTCCCTGGAAAGCCGCAAAGCGTCTATCACCCAGAGTGGCTGCTATTTGAAGAATTTCATGCCATCTCGCTAAGTTCTGATTGCCGGCCGCAGAGACGCCGGAGGTAGTTGGTCAGACAAATTAGGGTCGGTGGGGTATTGACCTTCAGCTACTTCCCGATGTACGGCGTCATCATCGCCTTCCAGAACTACGATCCGCTCAGGGACTTTGCCAGATCGCCCTGGGCGGGCCAGTTTGCCGGCCTCAGCTTTGCGCTGTAGCTCCACATCGAAGTCTTTGCACTCGAGGTCTTTGCACTCGAAGCCTGTTTCCGCTTTCCCAAACTGGCTTCACTCGCTGGCGCCGTCCTGGCTTATGTGGCTGCTGTCTCGCCTCCCATCCCAATCGGCCTCTGGGATCGCCGACCCCAACCCACTTGGGCCGGCTTCGGCGTCTGCTCCACAGGTCCATTTCCCAAGACGACCGACTTTGACCCCGACTTCGAAAAAACGCCTCGGTTGCCGACCACTTCCCCAAGGGCTTCAATGGTCATCGCCGCCAGAAACTCGCCGCTTGACCCACTCTTTACCGCAAAGTAGAGGTTGACAGGATTTCCCCGTCACGCTAATATTTTCCAGGCGGAATCCTTTCATCGCACAGTCTATCTGGTCTAGGAAGAGAGCGTTATACCGTGCATTTCAACCATCCGACCGCGTGGCGGTCGGCTTTGTACGCGACAAGAGGTTCATGTGCTAGCAGAGTTACGAACACTAGCCGCCGGCCCGCTAGAACTGATCTTGCGCCGGGAAGAGAACCGGCTCCACCTGGACCGGCTGGCGTTCCAGGGTATTTCTTGGCTGCATCCGTCCCACGCTTCAGGCCTGTTTGCGGTGGAGGTCGACGGAAAGCGGGTGGATACAACCCAACTCACTCTACAACGATGGCAGGAGACCGTAGTCGCCGATGGCGTCCGGTTGGTTACGCTCGACTTTGTCGGTTCCGGCGTTGGGATCGAACAGCACATCAAGCTCTACACAGAAGCTTCGTTGGTTGAGTTCTGGCAGGTGATCCACAACCGAAGTGGCGCACCAGTGCAGATTGGGCGCATGGATTCCCTGGCGCTCAGCCTGCCCGACGAACCGCTGGAGTTGCTCTATTTTAGCGGGGGGTGGGGCCGTGAGTTCGAGCCGCAGCGCGCTCACTTGCCCGACAAGGTGATCCTCGAATCTCGTACGGGCCGCTCCTCCAAGGGGCATCACCCCTGGTTTGCCCTATTTCGCGGCGACACGCAGGTGCTATCGGCCGCGGTGGCATGGTCCGGCAATTGGGTATTCCGCTTCGAGCCACAGGATGGCGGCGTTGCGCTCAGCGGCGGTCTGCATGATTGGGCCTTTCACAAAGAATTGGCGCCAGACGCATCGGTGGAGAGCGCGCCGGTCGTGGTCGCGCTGGGCGCAAGTTTGAACGCCGTCTCCCAGCAATATGCCAGGGCAGGACGCAAGCATTGGTATCCACGCAACTCCTTCTCGGCGCGCGTTCCGGTGGAGTGGAACCATTGGTGGCCCTATGAAGATGCGGAGATCGATGCTGGCGTCTTTGCCGCCAACGTAGTGAAAGCCAAGCAAATGGGCTTTGAGGTCTGTACGCTGGACGCGGGTTGGTTTGGACCATCGGATGCGGGCACCTTCTGGGAGCATTTCCGCGGTGACTGGCATCTGGTCAACCAGGATCGCTTTCCCCAGGGACTCCGCCCGGTGGGCGACCATGTTCACGCGCACGGCATGAAATTCGGCATCTGGTGCGAAATCGAGGGCTTGGGCAGCGACGCCCAGGTCGCCCATGATCACCCGGATTTCGTCGCAGAGCGAGACGGCCAACGCCTGGGTTATATCTGTTTCGGCAACCCGCGCGCGCAGGAGTGGGCCTATGCGACCCTGAGCCGGTTGATCACTGCGTACGGGGCAGACTGGATCAAGATTGATTTCAACCTCGATCCCGGCGCGGGCTGTAACCGCACTGACCACGGCCACGGGCCAGGTGACGGCCTCTATGAACACTACATCGGCTACTATCACACCCTGGAGCGCATCCGCCGCGACTTTCCAGAAGTCGTCCTTGAGAATTGTTCGTCCGGTGGGCTGCGCATCGACCTGGGCATGATGCGGCGCACCTACATGACCTTCCTGTCCGATCCAGATTGGCCCGTTCACGATCTCCAGATCTTCTGGGGTGCGAGCACCATGCTGGCGCCGGACGTACTATTGCACTGGACCTTCAGTCATTGGCGCAATCTCAATCCGCCACCGTACCAGAACTTTGACCCGCATGACCCCAGTCTCACCCGCAAGCAATGGGACTACTACTCGCGCATCTCGATGCTTGGCCTCTACGGTCTGTCGCAGAAGTTGCCCGACTTGCCCGATTGGCTGGCGCAACGGGCTATTGAAAACAACGCCATCTACAAAGATCACGTGCGTCGCTTTGTCCAGGAAGCTGACCTCTATCGGCTGACCGACCAACCCCTGCGCAACGGTGAAGGTGAGCGCTGGGCAGCGTTCCAGTACGCGCTGCCAGACCGTTCCGAGCATCTCCTATTCGTTTTCCGGCTGCCCGGCGCCGAACAAGCACGCTCCATCCGCCTGCAAGAGCTGGAGCCGAGCCGCATGTACACGGTCGCGGGGCTGGAAGGCGAATGGCATCAACGGCTTTCGGGTCGCGCGATCATGGAGGAGGGAATCCACTTTTCGACTCTGGACGAAGAAGATTCAGCACTGTTGCACATTCGATGAGTATCGGTTCTGCAAATTTCCCAAATGGTGGAGAAGACCAAGACAATGCCCGAACCGCAGCGGTATCAAGTAGACGACATTTTGATCGAAGTGGAGAGCACGCCCTATCTGCGCTTACCAAGCGGCACCGACTGTAACAGTCCCTGCTGGTGGTGGGAAGGCAAGTTCTACATCCTCAACTCGACCGGCCACCCGACGCGCTCCAGTGGGACCAGCGTCGACGACATGACCGAGGGCGCGCCGATTATCTACACGGGTTGGCGCGACGGTGGGCGTTGGATCGAATCCGTGCATCAGGATCCAGACGGCACGCTCTATGGTTGGTATCACAACGAACCGGCTCATCTGATCGATGAGGAATGGCAAGAAGGCCGTCGCTTCCGACTCACCGCTCCCTTCGTCGGCGCGGTGGTTTCCTATGACAACGGCCATACCTGGGATGACCTGGGCCTGGTCATTGCCGGTGGGCCGGAGACGCTCAACCTGGAACATCACAATTACTGGTTCGCCGGCGGCAATGGCGATTTCTCGGTGATCCTGGACCGGGCGGGCAAAACCTTCTACTTCCTCGTCGGCACCTATTACAAGGAGGTCGCCCAGCAGGGCATCTCCCTGGCGCGCATGTCCTACGAAGATCGGGGCTGCCCCGTGGGCAAAGTGTGGAAGTGGCACAATGGCGCATGGCAAGAACCCGGCCTTAACGGGGCCGTGACCCCAATTCTGCCGGTGAGCCGCGATTGGTACGATCCGGAGCCGGATACCTTATGGGGGCCATCGGTCCACTGGAATCACCACATCAACAAATATGTCATCCTCATGAACCGCGCCATCGATCCAGCCTGGAAGCAGGAAGGCATCTATATAAGCTTCACCGACGACATTGGCGACCCCTCCAGCTGGACGGAACCTCTGCGCATTGTGGACGGCGAACACGGTTGGTATCCGCAGGTGGTTGGCAGCGACATCCAACGCCAAGAGACCGAGCGAGAAGCCGGGCATACATCGCGCCTCTTCATCCACGGCAACTCCAACTTCGCGCTCCGGTTTTCACGCACATAGGGAAACCGTGCCGGACTGCGGGTATGGTCCCCATCACCCATCACAAACGAGAACATTCTTCATGCAGGGACAGCCTGCGTACCAATTCCAAGCATATTGATTCCATTACCGGAGGAAAACACGATGAAAAGACATTGGTTGCTCGCCCCATTATCGCTGCTGCTGGTCGGGCTGCTCGCGGCCTGTGCCGGCGCCGCACCACAGAGTGCGTCCGAAGCCGAAACGGCCCCTGCCGCCCCCGCGGTCGAACGCGAATGGGGTGAATGGCGCAACACCGATCCCTACTCACCCTACCCGGAGCGGATCGTGCTGAACCTGGTCAAGGGCGGCCAGGAGGCCGCCTCCCTGTTGCCCGAGGGCGAAAGTATTGAGGAGAACCGCGCGCTCCAGTACATCGAGGATGTCATCAACGCCGACATCCAGTTTGCGTGGGTCGTGCCAAGCGACAGCTTTGGCGACAAGCTCAACCTGGCCATTGCCAGCGGCGACATCCCCGACGCCATGGTCGTCAGCCCGCTCCAGCTCCAGCAACTGGCCGCGGCGACGCCATCGAGGACTTGACGCCCTACATCACGCAATACGCCAACCAGGACATCCTGGACAACTATGCTCAGACCAACGGCGTCGCCCTGGACGCAGCCACCGTGGACGGCAAGATTGTGGGCATTCCCAATGTTCAGCCGCAGGCCGACGCGCCGCTCATGGCGTGGGTGCGCAAAGACTGGCTAGACAAGCTGGGCTTGGCCGCGCCAGAGACCATCGACGATCTGGTCGCCATTGCCCAGTCGTTTATCGAGCAGGATCCGGATGGCAACGGCGCCAACGACACCTTGGGACTCACCGGAACGTTGAACCCCACTGGCGTGCCGAGCAACTTGCACGGCTTCGACCTCCTCTTCAACGCCTACGGCGCCTTCCCAACCCTCTTCCACCACAGCGTGGCCGGGGAGATCGTCTACGGTTCCGTCCAGCCTGAGGTCCGCGAAGCCCTGGCCCGTCTGGCCGAGCTTTACCAGGCCGGGATCATCGACCCGGATTTCGCGATCAAGAGCACTGACCAGGCAAACGAGGCCGTGATCAGCGGCCAGGCCGGTATGATGATCGGCCCGTGGTGGATCTCCTGGTGGCCGCTGGTCGACTCGGTCAAGAACGACCCCAACGCCGACTGGCAACCCTACCTGATCAAGGACAACAACGGCGAATACAACTATTCTATGGGCGATTACACCCTGAGCTTTGTCGTGGTGCGCAAGGACTATCCCCACCCGGAAGCGATCCTGAAGATTCTGAACATCCAGAATGACCTGAGTTATGGGCTTAACGATGCGCCGCAGTACTATCCCAATTTCAACGAGATCTGGACCGCGCTCTTCCCGATTCCATTCCTGATCGAACAGCCTTATGTGGTCGAGCGCATGGCCCGCGAGTATCAGCAAGCCCTGGACGGCCAACTGGAGCCATCGACGCTGAGCGACGCCATGCAGATTGAATTCGAGCAAATCGAGACTGACATCGCCGGCCCGCGCACCGACAGCGCATCCTGGGCCACGCGCATGGCTCGCCTGGATGCTGCTGCGCTCTTGGCAGCCGGCTACAACGAAGTGCGCTCGGATCCATCGGCTGTGCGCGTCTATCCCAACGACCCCAATTGGCCGTCGTTGGAGAAGATGGAGGATGAGGCGTTCCTCCAGATCATTACCGGCGCCCAGCCCATTGAGTATTTCGACACCTTCGTGGAACAGTGGTATGCCAGCGGCGGGCAGGCCATCCTGGACCAGATGAACCAGTAACCGCCGACCGAGATCGCCGGTGGGATGGCGTTTGCCATCCCACCGGCCACGCATCGGATTTGCGGTAACCACCTTCCGAATGACGAGGGAGAGAGCGTTGGACGTCACAGCCGCGGGGTCGATCAAGCGCAGAGAGCAGACCATCGCTCGCCAGAAGGGTGAGGTCATATCATATTACCTCATGATCTTGCCGGGCATCATTCTCCTGTTTGTCTTCACCTTTGTCCCCCTCTTCTACTCAGTGATCGCGTTTCAGAAGTTCAACCCGGCCCTCGGGATCGCCAATTCGCCGTGGGTCGGTTGGGAGAATTTCACTTTTCTCCTGCGCATTGCTGATGCCCGCGAGGTGCTGCAGAACACCCTCTTCATCGCCATTGCCAAGATCGTCTTGTTCCAGGTGGTGGCCATCGTCTTTGCCCTGCTGCTCAACGAGCTCACCTTCATGCGCATTCGCCGTGGAGTCCAGACCCTGGTCTATCTGCCCCACTTTCTGTCGTGGGTCATTCTGGCTGGCATTCTACGCAATCTGCTGGCCCGCAACGGTTTGCTCAACGACTTTCTGGGTCTCTTTGGCATCGCACCAGTCCAGTTCTTGGGCAGCCCTGCCATCTTTCCGTGGGTGATCATCCTCAGCGACGTGTGGAAGGAGTTCGGCTTCGAGGCCATCATCTACCTGGCCGCGCTGACCACTATCAATCCCACTCTGTACGAAGTCGCGGACCTGGACGGCGCAAACCGTTTCCAGAAAATGCGGCACATCTCTATCCCAGGCATTGCGCCGGTCATCGTACTGGTCGCGTCGCTGGCCATCGGCAACGTCCTCAACGCTGGCTTCGACCAGATCTTCAACCTGTACAGCCCCATCGTCTATTCGACCGGGGATGTCCTCGACACCTATGTCTACCGCATCGGTCTGGTGCAGGGGCAATATAGCATCGGCACGACGGTGGGTCTGCTCAAGACCGTGGTGTCGCTGGCCTTGATTGGCGTTTCGTACTGGGCTGCAAGCAAGTTCGCCAACTACCGGATCTTCTAGGAGACGCGCATGGTACGTTCTCGGCGTTGGCAGGACCGTCTAGTCGACTGGGCCATTGCGGCGTTATTGCTGGGCCTGGCGGCCACCACGTTGCTGCCCATCATCAACACCCTGGCCATTTCCTTCAGCGACAAAGCTGCGGTCAGCGGCGGCATGGTCAAGCTGTGGCCCATCGGCTTCAATCTCTTCTCCTACGAGTACATCCTCCAGGATGGGAGCTTCTGGCGTGCGTTCGAGGTCTCCATCCAGCGAGTGCTGTTGGGCGGCTTCCTGAACTTCGTCATTGTCGTGCTGATGGCGTTTCCCCTTTCGCGCACGGACAAAGCGTTTCCAGGGCGTAACGTGTTCATGTGGCTGCTGGTAGCGGGCATGGTGTTGAATGTGGGCCTGGTGCCGTGGTACTTGACCATCAGCAGCTATGGCCTGATCGACAGCCTCTGGGCACTGGTGCTACCGACTGCGCTTCCCATCTGGAGCGTCATCATCCTGATGAACTTCTTCCGAAACATCCCCAAAGAGCTAGACGAGGCAGCGCGCATGGACGGCGCCAACCCCTGGCAATTGCTCTGGCACGTCTACCTGCCCACCTCCCTGCCGGCCCTGGCCACCATCACGCTCTTCAGTGTGGTAGGTCACTGGAATTCGTTCTTCGACGGGCTGATCCTCATGAACAACCCCGACAACTACCCACTCCAGACCTATATCCAGCAGCTGGTGATCGCCAACCGCACCGTTTTGCAAGGTAGTGGGCAAGCGCAGCTGCTCAGCCGGCTCTCCAACAATACGCTCAACGCGGCAAAGCTCTTCGTGGCTATGATTCCGATCCTGCTGGTCTACCCCTTCCTGCAGCGCTACTTCATCCGTGGCATCATGCTCGGCGCGGTCAAAGAGTAGCGCCCTGCGGCCATACCGCCAGCATCACCCGCAGCCGCTCTTCAAGTTTTTCGCCGCCTGCTACAAGCTCGACCCCAGCAAGGGCAAGGAGTGTTTCGGCTATGCGCGCCGGTTCTAACATCATGCGCATGATCGACGACACCCTGCCATGAGCGTGGGTGCGCGCAGATGGATGTGGTTCCCAATCGAGGGTGAGCCAAAGGAGGACGATCGACCGACGGCCGATCTCGGGTGTATTTAGGATCGAAGTCTGGTGAATAGGAAGGCAGAGGGAACTTGGCGAGTCATTCAGTATGCAGTATGGGCTGCAAAGGATTCATTCGTCGCTTTGCCAGCGTTTGAAGGGACCGTGAATGGATGAGCGATATGTCGCTTTGTATCGCGCTCGGTCAGGGTGTCGGAAGCTGGATCGGCGCCGCCATGTTGGATCCAATAGGTGTCAATTTCGGCCTGAAGGTAGCGAGGATCGCTTTGGGAAAAGATCAAGGGGAGCACAGAATACTCTGGGGCAGAAGGAAGTGATAGGTTGGGCGATCGTATCACGGCGCGGGGTGTGGCGCAATCACCGGATTTTGGACCTCACCCAGTCCTTCTCCATTGTTGGGAAGATATGGCAGTTGTGTCAAAATACGGTTAAATTTGGCCGACGGTCTCTCAAGATTCGATTGAATCTCGCCTGTTTTCACTGTCACTTCCAGAAAAGTTGAAAAAACCGATGAAGCTTTTGCCGCATACTCTCAAGAAACGATTCGCGCAGCAACCCTATTATCAATCCTATTACTATGCAAAAAGGGCGGCGGCCGTCTATCTGAGCCAGTTTTCTGCAGAGAGCATCGCCCGGCACTCAGCGGATTCGACGCCGCTCGTCGCCGGCGTGTCAGAAGTAGAAGCGCTCTTCGCCACGTCCGCAGCAAACTTCGAGGCGACGATCAGCCCATTTGTCTCCGAGTTTTCGTGGTTTCTGGGCCGCATCCACAACAAGTGGTTTGGCACGGTGGAGATCGAACTCTACTATTCGATGATTCGTTGTTTTCAACCCGAGCGGATCGTCGAGATCGGCTCCGGGCATTCGACCTACTTCGCCGTCGAGGCGCTCAAGAAAAATGGCACTGGCGAAATATTCTGCGTCGACCCACAGCCACGCCGCTCTTTGCCTGATGAGGTGCAATATATTCAGTCGATGGTGGAGGATGTCGAGTTGGACTTCTTTGCACAGTTGAAGGAACATGACATTCTCTTCATCGACTCGAGCCACACCACCGAAGAGGCCGAATACCACTGTGAACAGATCCTGCCCCTTCTTGCCCCCGGTGTGATCGTCCATCACCACGATTTTGCATTTCCCTACGACATCTACTATCTGGACGACCCGGAACGTTTGCAGAACCCGATGTGCTGTTGGACTACTACACGAATCATCAACAGGAGTATGAGACGTTCATCTGCTCGTCCTATGTGCGCTTCATCGAACCAGACTTGATGGCTCGGCTGATTCCCGTCCATCGCTGGAGCAAGGACGAAATCCCCCTGTCGCCTCTGGACCCGGCGTATTTGAAGCTGGTGCGATGCGGCGCAAGCCGCGCGACAGATTTCGTAGCGCGCACCACGTTCGCTGGCAGACGCGCCACGCACATCGCTTCCAAACTGAGTACCCATCGATGCCGTCGCATACTTGCCCTCTGCCACTGCGACCAACAGCCCATCACTCATGCACAGCAAACATCTGCTCGCGTTCTGGGCCGACGGAGACATAGGTCACCCGCACGTCGGCCAATTCCGCGATGCGGTTGATATACGCTTGGGCCTGAATGGGCAGATCTTCCCAGCGGCGGCAAGCCTCGGTGGAGACGCTCCACCCCGCCCACTCCTCGTAGATCGGTTCCACCTGCATGAGCATGGCCGTATCCGGCATGGTATTTGTGAGCACCTGTCCATTGGGCAGCCGGTAGCCGACACAAATCTTGAGCGTGGCGAAGGTGTCCAGGATATCCAGTTTGGTGATCGCCAGTCCGGTCATGCCGTTCAGCCAGGCAGCATATCCAATCGCCACCCCGTCGAACCAGCCACAGCGCCGCGGACGACCGGTTGTTGCGCCAAATTCGCTGCCTACCTCGCGCAGTTTTTCGCCGTCCGCATCGTGCAGTTCGACCGGAAAAGGCCATCCCCACCGCGTGCTGTATGCCTTGACCACGCCGATCACCTGCTCGATGCAGCGCGCGGGCAGCCCCGCGCCAGAGCTTGCATACGCGGCGGTCGGGTTGCTGCTCGTGACATAAGGATAGATCCCCCAGTCCAGATCGCGCATCACGCCAAGTTGCCCTTCCAATAGAATGGCGCGCCCCTCTTCGATGGCCTTGCGCGTCATTGGCACCGTATCCACGATACGCTCGCCCAGTTTTTCCATATAGCTCATGCAGAGCGCATAAAGTTCTTGACCATCGACAGGTTGACCGCCGAGGATTTCAATCTTGCGATTCACCGTTCGCAACGCGTTGTCCAGGCGGCCTTCTAGCCAATCCGGCTGGAGCAGATCACCGATGCGCAGGCCGGAGCGGCTGGCTTTGTCGGCATAGGCCGGGCCGATACCTCGCTTGGTGGTGCCGATGGTGTCCGCGCCGCGCGCCAATTCTTCGAGTTCATCCAGCGTGCGGTGATAGGGCATCACGATCTGGGCGCGCGAGCTGATCCACAGGTTGTCGAGGTTGACGCCCGCCGCCTCCAGCCCTTCCATTTCTGCCAGCAACGCTTGCGGGTTGACCACGCAGCCGGAACCAATAATGTTCTGCGTGTTGGGGTTGAAGATGCCACTGGGGATCAAGTGCAGCGCGTGCTTGCCAAAGTCGTTGATCACCGTATGGCCGGCATTGTCACCGCCCTGAAAACGGATGACCACATCGGCCTGTTGGGCCAGGTAATCGATGATCCGCCCCTTGCCCTCGTCGCCCCACTGCGCGCCCACCACTGCCGTCACAGACATGGTAACCCCTCATCTCTAAATTCTGGTTGGGAAAGTTGAAGCCCGAATGTGGTCGCGAAATACTCCTCGCTTGTCCAGGCTGGTTCGTGCCGTCGTTACGTCATACCGATTGCCGTGTCAACCGCCAGGAATGACCGGTTGACACGATGACAGCCCCAAAGATTAAGCGTCACCCTATCACTCCCTCACCCTGTCAGCTATTCACGGTTCTTGACCGGAAAAATGGTATCACTTGGCTGATTCGCCACCGTCGATGGTCAACACGGCGCCGGTGATAAAACCGGCATCATCGGAGCAGAGAAAGGCCGCCGCCTTGGCAATGTCTTCAGGTTGCCCCATCTGCCCAAGTGGAATCAGCGGAATCTGCGTCTGGAAAAAATCGGCCGGCATATCGGCAAACGCCTCGGTCATGATCAGGCCGGGCCGGATGACGTTTGACCGGATACCGTTGACCGCCACCTCCAGCGCCAACTTGCGGCTGAAGCCTTCCAGAGCCGCCTTGCTGGAAGCATAGGCCACATCGTCAAAGTCACCCGATATGGCGCTGATGCTGCTGATGTGAAGCACGTTGCCTCGGCTGGCGACCAGATGGGGCAAGGCCCTGGAGACAAGCGCAAACGCGCCATCCAAATTGACGCCCATCACCCTGCGCCATGTCTCCAGCGTCATCGTGTCCATGCCGACACCCCCGGAAATCGCGGCGTTGTTGACGACGATGTCCAGCCGTCCAAACTGGTCAATCACGCTCTGGACAATCACCTCGGAGTCCAAGGCGACGTCGCCGGGGACGTGGCCAGGGTCGGTTAGCCCTGGGCCCTGGCAACTCCATGTGCTTTGGCAGCCAATCAGTTCGGCGCGACGCCCTACCAATGCCACAGAC
>JAAUPU010000377.1 GCA_012032975.1 Caldilineaceae bacterium
GAAGACCTGATTCCCGCGCTGGAAAGCTGCTTTCGCCAGCGCACCGCCCAGCAATGGCGCGACCAACTGTTGGAGGCAGGTGTGCCATGCAGCCCGGTCAACGACATCCCCAGCGCGCTGGCCGACCCGCAGGCCCAGGCCCGTGGGATGGTGCAACAGGTCGAGCATCCAGTCACCGGCGTGATCCCCCTGATCGGGCCGACGCCCAAGCTCAGCCTCACGCCCGCGGCCATCGCCAGCCCGCCGCCGCTTCTGGGCGAACACACCGATCAGATCTTGCGGGAATTCCTCGGCTACAGCGAAGACCAAATCGGAGCGCTCCACACCGCCAACGCCCTCTGATTTCACAGTTCGCCATGATCAATTCACCATTCAATATTATCGGAGCTTCTCATGGATTTCAGCCTCAACCAAGAACAGCAGATGATCAAGGATGCCGTGCGCAACTTCTCGCGCGAGCAGATCTTGCCCCATGCGCGCGAGTGGGAACAGGCCCACGAATTCCCGCGCCAGCTACTGCACACCATGGGTCAGCTCGGCTACCTGGGCGTGCCCGTGCCAGAGGAATACGGCGGCGCAGGGCTTGACTACATCTCGGAGGCAATCGTCTTCGAGGAGGTCGGCTACGCCGATTCCAGCGTGCGCACCACCCTTTCCGTGCAGATGTCGTTGGTGGAATTGACCATCCTGAAATGGGGCAGCGCCGAGCAGAAGGCAGCCTATTTGCCCAAACTTTGCAGCGGGGAATGGATTGGCTGCTTTGGCCTGACCGAGCCAAACGCTGGCTCCGACGCCGGCAACATCGCCACCACAGCCAAGCGCGATGGCAGCGACTGGCTGCTGAGCGGTCAAAAGGTCTGGATCAGCAACGGCACCTGGGCCGATCTGGCCATCATCTTTGCCCAAGCCACACCCGGCTCGAAACACAAGGGGATGGTCGCCTTTCTGGTCGAAACCGACCGCCCCGGCTTCACGAGTCGCAAGATGACGGGCAAGCTCGGTCTGCTGGCCAGCGACACCGGCGAACTCTTTATGGACAATGTGCGCGTGCCCGATAGCGCTCGGCTGGGCGAGGTGGGCGAAGGCTTTAAGATCGCGATGAGCGCGCTGGACAATGGTCGCTATGGCGTGGCCAGCGGCTGCGTTGGCACGGCGCAACATGCGCTGGATGTCAGCGTTCGCTATGCGAAAGAGCGGGTCGCGTTCGAGCGCCCGATTGCCGGATTCCAGTTGGTGCAGGACATGCTGGCCCAGATGAAGGTCAAGGTGGAGGCAGCGCGGTTGCTGGTCTATCAGGCGGGGTGGGTCAAAAACCAGGGCGAGGTGAGCACAATCCCGGTCTCGATTGCCAAATATTACGCCACCGAGATCGCCAAAGAGAACGCCGACATGGCGATCCAGGTGCATGGCGGCTATGGCTATTCCGATGAATTTGTGCCCGAAAAGCTATGGCGAGATTGTCGGGTCGCCAGCCTGTACGAGGGGACGAGCCAGATCCAGAAGCTGATCATTGGCCGGGATTTGACGGGGGTTTCCGCGTTTGTGTAGGCAGCGTGTGTCATCGATTGTCGCGCCGCGTCGGCCATTGACGACATACCCCGCGATCAGAACCCACTCAACCCCCGGCGCGCCGATAGGCCAATCGACTCCTCGCCCAGATGCCGGGCAAGCGGCGCATCTTGGCCCATTTGCTCAAACTGGCGCGGTGTGAAAAGACATCGTAGTCGTTGCGCTCGATCTCATCGAGGATGCCACCATATAGTTCGGCAGCGGCGCGAATCGCAAAACGACCATCGGGTTGTAGCGATGCGATGCCGGGCATGGCCTCGGCGTACAGTTGGCGATTGCGTGCGATCTGGAAGCGCATGAAGTTGCGCCATTTCTCCGTGACCTGACCCTCGGCTAAATCCTCTTCACCAAGACCAAAGAGCGCCATTTCCTGGCTGGGCAGATAGACACGCCCGGACTGCCAATCCTCGGCCACATCGCGCAGGATGTTGGTGATCTGCAACGCGACGCCCAGCTTGATGGCGTAGGGAATGGCCTCTTCGCCGTCATGGCCGATGATGTGCATGCTCATCAGTCCGACGGTGGATGCCACACCATAGCTATAGGCGGCCAACTCCTCAAAGGTATCGTATCGCACCTTGTGCAGATCTGCGGCCACGCCATCCAAAAGTTGCTCCGCATAGCGTACTGGCACACCAAAGCGCCGCCGCGCGTCTGCCCAGGCCACGGCCACCAGGTCGCTCTTGGGCGGGTGTGGCGAGGAGATCCGTTGGCCCCATTCGCGTAGCCGCCGCTCCTGTTCCCCCTCCGCACCATCCACAATATCATCCGAAACTCGACAGAACGCGTACAGTGCACGCGTTGCCTGGCGCTTCTCCGCTGGCAACATGGCAGAGGCCATATAGAACGAGCGGCTATGTATCGCAGTCATTGCCTCACAATGGTGATACGCACCCTCCAGTAGATCGGACTCAAACTGTAGCTCACCGTGGGTGGAGTCTGATTGGCGAGCTTCGTAGGCCAGAGAGAGAAGCGCGTTTTCCCAGGCATGTGTTTGTGCTTGCATATGGATTCGCTCCGAAGGTTGAGGTTTTCGGTTGCCATTGGCAATGGCGCTGGTCAATGTTTATAGACGGACGGCACAGTGTGATTCTAACTGTGTGATTCTGGTCGTGCAATTCGGATCGTGCAATTTGGATCGTGCAACTTGACTACCCATCTCAAGATGGAACCGCAGTGAAGCTCCCAAATCAGATTCGATAGATCGTAAGGTAGAGAACAATGATTGAGAGGTTATCAGGCTACAATGAGCATTGTCAGGTATTAATCATACATTTGTCAAATATAAGATTGAACAATAATTACAGATAACCTATACAAAACATTAACAATCTGTGCGCAGGCATGATAATCTTTCGCGTGTCGTACGATTCTTGGTGAGCACATCTGCTCAAGAAAGCAATTGGGGTCCGTAGCCGAACATGTCATCTTACAACGATGCGCCGATGTACAATCTGAAGGCAGTCGTCCAGGAAACTGGACTCAAGCCTGATACAATCCGCGCGTGGGAACGACGATATGGCATGCCTGCACCCGATCGAGCGGACAGCGGACACCGCCTCTACACAGATCGAGACATCGACACCCTCAAGTGGCTGATGGCGCGACAGGCGGAAGGTCTCAGCATCAGTCGAGCCGTCGCGTTGTGGCAAAGCTTGGTCGGAGGAAGAGGGTGACCCACTGGCCACTCCTCACGCGGCCGCCACGGTACATGGCGCACGCTTGCCCACGATCGCGAATACGTCGGCCAGCGGACCGCGCACGTTGTCTGGGTTCACGAATGGTCTGCAACCTCAGACCGAGCCGTTGACGGATCTGCGCAAACGCTGGATCGATGCCTGTCTGAACTTCGATGAACAGAGTGCCGAATCTACGCTGACCCAGGCATTTGCACTCTTTCCCGCGGAACTGGTCTGTCTGAGCGTACTCCAGCAAGGATTGGCCGAGATCGGGCAGGGCTGGTATGACGGGCGTATCACGTGCACCAAGAGCATTTTGCATCGGCGCTCGCCACGCGACGGCTGGAAGCGCTGCTCGCATCGACGCCGCCACCCAGCCGCGCTGGCCGGATCCTGGTAGGATGCCCACCGGAAGAAGCGCACACATTCGTGCCGCTGATGCTGTCGTTGTTGCTTCGGCGTAAAGGGTGGGATGTGCTCTATCTGGGCGCCAACTTGCCGTTGCAAAACATGGATTTGACCATCGGCCAGACGCGGCCAGATTTGGTGGTCTTGACCGCGCAACAGTTGTACACCGCCGCGGGTCTGCTCGATATGGCGCACGTACTTTCGCGCAAGGGAATCCCCATCGCCTATGGCGGCCTGGTCTTCAACCGACTGCCCAGCCTGCGCGCAATCATCCCCGGCTACTACTTGGGAGCGACACTGGACAATGTATCCGAGACCGTGGCCCATGTCATGACCGCCCCACGGCCTCAGTTGGCGCAACAGGCTGTCTCCCCAGAGCACCAACGTGCGTTGGAACATTTTCGAGACCAGCGAGCCACGATCGACGCCCAGGTGTGGAGAAACGTGGAGAATCGAGACGTCCCGCGCCAGTACCTTGCCTCTGCCAATGCAAGTTTAGGCAGAGACATTCTAGCTGCGCTGTCGCTCGGCGACATAGACCTGCTCAGTCCAGACCTGGGCTGGGTAGAAGGCTTGCTGATCAACCATCATCCAGGCGGCAACGAGGGGTTGTGGCCATATCTTGCCGCGTATCGCGATGCGGCGAGCGAACATCTCGACCAACGGGGAGATCTTGTGGTCAACTGGTTGGACCGAGTTGTGGAGACACAGAAAGAGAGGCGTTCCACAGGCGCCAACATCGAGCAGGCGCGTCGCCCTACCGGACAGCGATAGCCGCCGGTTTGTAACAACAGGTTCGTGACAACAGGTTCGTGACAACAGGAGAGAGACATGCGCGTCATAATTACCGGTGGGTCGGGGCTGATCGGCAGTGCGCTGGCCAGCCAACTCGCCTCCGACAAACACGAAGTGATCGTACTCAGCCGCAATCCAGAATCGATCAGCGGTCTGCCTGACGGCGTGAAGGCTGTCAAGTGGGATGCGAAAAGCGCTGAAGGATGGGCTGAATTC
>JAAUPU010000378.1 GCA_012032975.1 Caldilineaceae bacterium
GGCCGCGATCTCGGTGCAGAATATCTATGCCAATCTCTGCCGGCTGGCGCGAGATCGTGGCATCCGCGGCGCTCCTCGCAGCCTCCCGATGCCTATCTATCCGAGCTGCGGCGGGCCTTCCCGGAACATGACGACGATCTGGCCGTCATCACAAATGCCTACATGCGCGTACACTATGGCGACCAGCCGGTGGAGTCGGAGGAGCTTGCGGGTCTGCGGGCGATCTACGAGACGCTTGCGGCGACGGCGACCCCGGAGCAGCCGTAGGGTCAAGGTACCGCTGATGCGGGCGAATGGGATGGCTCTTGCCAGGCGAGATCGCACTGTCCACAGAGCACGCAGAATAATCTGTGCGATCTGTGGACAGTTTTCGGTGTGATCCACGCTGGTGAGCGTTTGCCTTAGCGGGCGTTTGTCTTAACGAGCGTTGCCTCGGCAAAGCTGATCAGTCTCTTCTGATCCTCATCCCACAGGTTGAGCGCGACGCTCTCGAAACTGGAGCGAATGGTCAACTGAGTGACATTCTGCAGCAGCGGGTTTCTTCGTGGCAGCGTTCCAGCAAGTAGTTGGGGATCTTGGGGCTGAGGTGGTGAATGTGATGGAAACCGATGTTGCCGGAAAACCATTGCAGCACCTTGGGCAGCTTGTAGTAGGAACTGCCGTGGAGCGCGGCTTCGGAGTATTCCCAGTTGCCTACGTGCTCCCAATAGGTCTCTTCAAACTGGTGTTGCACATAGAAGAACCAGGTGCCGATGGTGGAAACGATGATGATGATCGGCATCTGGATTAAGAAAAACTCCTTGACGCCGACCAGCCAGCACATGAAGCCAACCAGGATAACCAGCGCGACATTGGTCCAGAAGACGCTGGCGCGCTCGCGGTGCCACTTCTTGGACTGGAATGGATGGACGAAGCGATACATCACGACGAAGAGGAAGGTCGGGACGATGGCGAAGAGCACAATCGGGTTGCGGTAGAGGCGATAGGTCATACGCTCGCGCCAGGACTTGCTCTGATACTCCTCCACGGTCATGGTATAGACTTCGCCGACGCCGCGATAGTCGCCCAGCTTGCCCGAGTTGGCATGGTGGATGGCGTGGGATTTGCGCCAGTAGTAGTAGGGCGTCAACGTGAAGACGCCGCAGATCGAGCCGACGATGTCGTGCCATTTCTGCGAGTTGAAGAACGATCCGTGACCGCAATCATGCTGGATGATAAAGATGCGCATCACCATTCCAGCCGCCGGGATGGCCAGCAGCAGCGTCAGCAGATAGCTATAGTCCAGGCTTAGATACATCAGGTACCAGAGGATGAAAAACGGCACGAAGCTGTTGATCACCTGCCAGATGCTCTTCTTGGTGTCGGCGTGTTGATAGCTCTGAACCATGTTGTACCAGGTGGCCCGGTCAATTGGCTCATGTTTGATCGGACCCTGGCGTCGTTCAGCCTCGACTGGGATTCCTGACAAGATGGGTGTTTCGTTGATGGGACTTTGTAGTGCCATAGATACATTCTCCTGTGCGTTAGAGAGTTGAAGAGTTGCTCGCACGCCTGTTCTGCAATTGCGAAGTCAGTCCCAAAGTTTTCCATTCACTTCAGGAATGCGAGAAAACGGCCAAGATAAAGAAGGCGCTCCAGACAAACCAGGGACCGCCAAACGAAGCAAGAATTGCACCGGCAACCAAGCAAAAGCCGGCCAGGATCGGTCCACGCAACTGGCGGACCGGGTCGGGCGTCGGTCGATTGAGATTTCTCTCCATCATGCGCAGACTTTCGCTGATCAACACCGGGCTGCGCATCAGCGTGTCGAGCAGGTCGGGCACACCGACAATGCCGGTCCTGAAGGCCGGGAGAGGATTGAATTGAGCAATAAAGATGCTGCGGATCTGGTTGCGCGAGACCGCGGTGACATCAATTTCCGGGTCGAGCAAATAGCCCACTCCTTCGATGGTCACCAGGGCCTTGGCCATCAACACGATTTCGCCCGGATAGTACATGTAGTAGCGGCCAGCCAGGGCAATCGACTCCAGGATCAGCCGCGCAACAGAAAAATCCTCGAAGTTGGGCGATGCAAAGAAGCGGCGATTTAGATCCTCCACCGCGCGGCGGAATCCGTCCGGGTCGCTTTTGAAGACGGGCACCGTCATCGACGTCAAATAGCGTGCTGCGCTCGCCGGGTCGCCCATGACCAGGCTGTAGAAGTAGTTGAACATCCGTTTGCGGGTGTCGTCATCAAAGCGCCCCACCATGCCCAGATCGATAAAGCCAACCCGCCCGTCATCCAGCAAGAGCATGTTGCCAGGATGAAGGTCGGCGTGAAAGAAGCCGTCCTGAAAAATCATGCGGATGATGCTGCTGACGCCCAGATCGACGATCCGCCTTCGTTCCGCCGCGGGCAAGAGCGCCGCACTGGCGCTGGATGGCTTCTTGCCCGAGAAGAATTCCATACAGAGCATGCTCTGGCTGCTATAGGCGGCATAGATCTTGGGAAATGTGACGTCGGGTAAGTCCTCGAAGTTGGCAGCGAAGGTCTCGGCGTTCTCGGCCTCAAAACGGAGGTCCACCTCGCGCAGGGTATAGTTGCAAAATTCGTTGATCAGCCTCCGCGGCTGGTAGCGTGCAAGCACCAGTTGCAGCATTCGGCCCAACAGACGCAACAGGGTGCAATCCTTGGTAATCTGCTGACGCACCCCTGGCTTCAGGACCTTGAGCACGACCTCTTCTTGGGTCTGTAGCCGCGCCCGGTGGGTCTGTCCCAGTGAAGCCGAGCCGATTGGATAGGGGTCGATCCAGGCGAATGCGGTGTCCACCGGGATTTCGAGTTCGTCCTGAACCAGCTCCTTGAAGCGATCAAAGGTGACGATGGGCAAACGATCCAGCAGGTTCTTAAGTTCATCGGTGAGCGGCTTTGGCAACAGGTCATCGCGCAGGCTGAGGATCTGGCCGAGCTTGATGTAGGTTGGACCGAGCATTTCCAGGCGGCGACGAAACTGGACCGGGAAGGGTTCCTCGATCAGCTCTCGGTCGAGGAACGGTCGGGCCAGGAAGAGCGTCAGCTGCATGAGCCAGAGCAGCGGGCCTCGGGCAGCATGACCCGCTTGGCTGTAGCGGATGAATGCGGCCATACCGCCAAGCAGCAAACCCAGGAACTGCCAGATTGTGACCAGGAAGCGCCGCACAAGGCTCTCTGGCGGCTTCTCATGAAGGATTTCAAACTCACCGTGTGGGGTGACGAGTATGCCTTGCGACGCCACTGTTATCCACCGAACCTACGCGCGTTGTTCATACTTGCATAGCAGACACGCTTAACTTCGCACCGATCTCGGATTCGATGGATCGGCTGTACCGATCGATGGCTTCGTTGTCATACAGCATTCGATGCGCATCCTTTGCGCACTGGGCCATCGTCAACTTTGAAATCTTAACATGATGTTGCTCGGTAAAGAGAATGTGCTGTTGCTTCGCTGCCAATAGCAATGTCTGATACGCGGGCAGCAGACACATCAAACTGGCCATGCGGTAGCCCTTGGCGCGAAAGGGCAGCGCCATCAGGTAGTGGACAGACTCGCGCAACTCTTTCAGCACGTTGTCCAGCACCATCATCTTCCAGTCTGGCGAAGCGCCGGTCAATTGTAGCGGCGAGTAGCCAGACCGTTGCAGCCATTCATCGGGCAGAAACGAAACGCCGCGCGCCAGATCCTCTGCAAAATCCTTGACGATGTTGGTCTTCTGCAGTGCGCGACCGCAGGCTTCGCAATCTTTGAAGAGCAGCGACGAGGTGTCCTCCTCCAGGCCATAGTGGTCGACCACGAGCTCCGTGCTCATCCGCCCGACTGTGCCGGCCACATAGTAACAGTAGCGGTCATAATCCTGCTCTCGCTGCAGCATCAGCACGCCGTTGTGTTCAACAAAATGGGGTTCATCGTTGGGGTCTTGGACTGACAACATGCCGCGTGCCATCTCGCCGGCCCAACGTCCAATTCCCTGTCGCGCAGAATCAGGTATTTGGCTGTAGATTTGCCAGAGTGGAAGACCGCCCGCCACGCCCATCATCGCGGTCTCGGATTCGGTCAATCCATCCCAGGACGCCTGCTCCCAGCCTGACAGTACTCTGTGTGCCTTCTCTGGATGCGCCAATAGTTCATGCAGTTCTTCAAAACGCTCTGCTTTCCACTCGACCGATCTTGTGCAATCTTCGATGTTGTCAACGACTCGACAGATCAGATAGGCAGTCGCAATCCAGTGGTTGAGTGGCGTCTCCAGAAACGGCACCACCAGTGCAAACGATCGCGAAACCTGGTTCATGTTGGCGTCCAGATACTTCTTTGTGATAAAGAGATCATGGCTACTTTGGCCATAGCTTGTCCTTTCCGTGCCAGTTATGTCGATTCTCCGAGGGGCGACATGGCGAAGCGCATCCGTTCACGCCAATCCTACTACAATGCATGAAGATTGCCCCGAGTGCCGTGGCGTGGCTACCATTTGCACGATGAAAACGCTGGGGTCGCGTCAGGCCCAGCAGAACCATCGGGTTGTGTACGCTCTGTCCTGCTAGCGAAATGGCCAAAGCTCGGACCCCCAAACAGAAGCGGCGATCAACCAGTGACCCGCGTAAAAGGCGGCCAGAATAAACATCTGTCGTTTGGCCGAGTG
>JAAUPU010000379.1 GCA_012032975.1 Caldilineaceae bacterium
GATGCTCTCGACCTGCTGTGCTTTTGTCCCGCTGGCGCTTGCGTATGGCAGCTCAAACGGTTCAAACTGGCGCAATTGGCCGACCCAAAATGACTCGTGGCGCGCGAGGCGACCATTCAACCGGGTCAGCAGGCTGGCCCGTTCATCGTCGAGACGGGTCACCTGATCGCCGGCGTGCAACCCAGTTTGATCCATGAATTCGGCGACCGTGAGCGGCTGACCCGTGAGCGTGCGCAATTCGCCAAGCAGCAGGTCGCCCTCGCCTGTGGCGACCTGCAGGCCATCTTTGGTCGCCGCCGTAATCGTGCCCGGTTCCGTCGCCCAGGGGGTGGCCGTCGTTGCGGGTCGAAGCTGCATTTTGCTGACCACGAAAGCCTGGTCGCCAGCGAGCAGTTTTGGCAATCCCAGCGGGTTCGGGTAGGGACCAAAGTCGAGAGCGCGGGTCATGGCGAGCAAGTTGCGTGCGGGCTGGCGCCAATCCAGGATGCAAGCTGCTGCCGGTCGCTGATATTTTCCAAAATAGCCAAAGTCGCCTGGCGGTTGTGCGATTGGCTGCACTAGACCTTTGGCCAATTCGTCCACCAATTCGCCAAAGGTCTCGATGCCCGCCTCGTAGCACTTGACGTTGAGGCTAAACGCGCTTTCGTCCTGGCTGATCGGGATGATTCTTTGCTTGAGGATCTCGCCTCTGTCGACCTCGCTGGCCATGCTGTGCCAGGTGATGCCGTGGGTTGATTCCTGATTGATCAGCGCCCAGGAGGTGGCATGAAGCCCGGCGTAGTGCGGCAGCGGCCCGTCGTGGAAGTTGATCGCGCCCTTGGCCGGCAGGACCAGAATTTCGTCGGGGATGATGGTCAGGTTTGTAATGCTGAAGAAGTAGTCGAAGGGATCCGCGCGCAGGCGGTCGGCCAATCCAGGGCCGGGCACAACCAGGCGAACTCCCTGCTCCTGCGCCCATGCGGAGATGGTCGCATCCGCGGTGATCACGCCGAGCACAGTGTGACCGCGGCCCTGCAACAGCCCGACGCACTGGATCAGCAGCGATTCGGTCCCCATGACAAAGCAACTGAAGCGTCCGCCCGCACCGGGTTGCAGCGCCGCGGTGTGTGGATCGGCCTCGCTCGGAATTGATTGGTTCATCATCTACCTCTTCGGCCTGGGAATGCCAGGGCTGCATCGTCCCTCGTTCGATCTGTGAGCATATGTCAGCCGCGGATTTTTTCCAGACGGTCGGCGGTTTCGGCCATGGAGAGGCTGAGCATTCCATACCGCTGGCGAAGCTCCACCTGGTGATCCAAGATAGCCCTTAGGAAGCCTAGATTGGCGTCACTGTCAGAGCCAAAATTGTGCGGGTGCCACCAGAGATGATAG
Organism: Caldilineaceae bacterium; assembly: GCA_012032975.1. Next base: position 1,372 of record JAAUPU010000379.1, read on the forward strand.
ATCAGCCCGTGCTGCGCGGCAAAGGTCAGATCATTCTTGATCCGTCTCAGGCGCAACGGCTCCAACATCTGGAGCTTGCGTGAATAGGGGCGCAGGAAGCGGCTTGACGGAATGTTGAAAGGAACTGTCTGGGCCATGCTCTCCCACGAATAGACGTTGTGGGCAGTCAGATTGAGATATGCATCGGTGAGGCGCAATCCTCTTCGCAGGAGATGCTCTTCCTGCACACTGCGCGCCTGGTAGATCCACGAATGCTCTGTGCCTCGGTAGCTGCGTATCCCCAACTCGCGGCAAATAGAAAGATAGTCAGCGTTGAACTGGTTACGGGGAAAAACCAGGCTTTCCAGGCGCACATTCCACTGCTCAGCCGTACGGATCGCCGCTGTCAGATCTTCCCGGAACGCTTCGACACCCTGCCCACGCTCCAGGCAGTAGTAATGAGAGAAGGTATGGGTGGCCACTTCTTGGTGGGGGCAGGCGAGCAGCTGAGCGATGAGCGACGGGGCATAGTGGAAGGGGTCATCTTCCTCGCCATCGCCAACTGTTTCCAGGTGACGATAGGGAGAAAACGCGGCGTTGTCGTAGTTGGGCTGTATCGTCGGCAGATGCTGAAGCAGCTGGACACGCGACTCGAAGAAGAGAAAACCAACCGTCGCCCAGGTGGCATGAATTTGGCGACGCTCGAAGAGATCCAGCAGCGTAGGCACCATCGCCCGCGCGCCAAGAATATTTTCTCGATACCTGTCCAGATTGGCTACATCAAACATCCCCCAGAATAACTCGAAGTCGAGGGAGATGACCAGCGCGCCTGGATTCCGTACCTGTTCCGGCATAAGCTGCATGTACTCAGCGTGCGTATTGGGCTACGGCAGCCGCTCGGTCGTTCAGTAACGCCGTGATCGCGGAGCGGTAACTGCCTGCCGGTCGTCCGACGGCTCCGTTGCTTGCTACAGCGCCGCTGCTTCCAACAGCACCGCTGTCACCGACAGCTCCGTGGTGCTCGGTCCATCGGTCCAGGATCGAAGGAATCGCCTGCTGGCGAAAGAATTTGACGTTGCTGTAGCGGATATCGCTGTAGTCCTGAATGTCGCCTCGGCGGATGCCGTCGATCACTTGCTGGATGCCCGATTCCACCGACCAGTGTGGGTGAAAAGCCAGGGTCGCCCGCGTCTTGTGGAAATCGACCCGATAGTTGCGCTGGTCCATGTCCACGCCCATGTTGACGATGCGAGCAGAGGGGATCATCGCGTTCACGATCTGCGCGATTTGGTCGATGGTGAAGTTCTGCTCATCCGAACCCACGTTGAAGGCCTGGTTGTAGATGATCGACTTTGGCGCTTCCAACACCTTGTGGACCGCCAGGGCCGCATCGTCCACATGCAAAAAGGGGCGCCACTGATCGCCGCCGAAGACGGTGATCTCACCTTCCAGCAACGCCTTCGCCGCCAGCAGATTGACCACGAGGTCAAAGCGCGTGCGGCCCGACAAGCCGTAAATCGTGCCGAAACGCAGAAAGGTCGGGCAGAAGTTTGGCCCGCTCAGTTCCGTCAGGCTTTCCTCGGCAGCGATTTTGGTGATCGAGTAGAGCGAGAGCGGATTGAGGGTCGATCCCTCGTTTAGAAATTCGTCAGACGCACCGTAGACCGAGCAGGTGCTGGCGAAGACGAACCGCTCCACGCCAGAATATTTGGCCACTTCCGCGATCATCAACGTGGCGCCCAGATTGATCTCGATGGTCAGATGGTGGTCGAGTTCGCACGCAGGATCGCCGACGATCGCGCCGAGGTGAACGACCGCATCCACCTCCCGCATGGCCATTTCGACCAGTGCCCGGTCGCGGAAGTCGCCGCTGACGATCTCCAGATTCGGATGTTTGACCAGCTCGCCGAGCGGTTCACGCCCAAAGATGAAGAGGTCTAACAGGCGCACCTGATAGCCGCTCTCCAGAAGCTTGGGCAGCAATGCCGACCCGATGTAGCCAGCGCCGCCCGTGACCAACACTCGCTTGACACCGGCCCATGAGCGCTGTCCTAAGGGGGGATATGGCTGCATTGTGCTTACCTCCGATTGATGATTGCGGTTTGGCGCACGATGTCGATCACATCGACCACATCGCTGAGCGCCATTTTCGGATAAAGTGGGATCGAGATGATCCGGTCGTAGCTCTCTTCCGCCCGCGGTAGGTCACCCCGCTTGTAGCCCAGTTCCTGTTGATAATATGGATGAAGATGAACTGGGATGAAGTGGACGCTGGTGCCGATTCCACTGGCGTTTAGCTGCTGAATGAATTTCTGCGCGATCGATCTTCAAACGCGCGAGATTGTAGCTGGCATCAACATAAAGATGATAGGTATGTAGGCGATCTGGATGGACAAGCGGCGTCTCCAACTCGTCCAGATCGGCGAACGCCTCGTCGTACATCTTCGCATAGCGCTGACGGGTTTCGACAAAGCCATCCAGCCGAGCGAGCTGATGAATGCCCATCGCGGCCTGGATATCGGTCATGTTGTTCTTGTAGCCCGGCGCGACGATCTCGTAATACCAGGAGCCTGCGCTGGTATAGCGTTTCCAGGCATCGCGACTCATGCCGTGGAGTGTCAATAGACGCATCTTCTGGGCGAGCGCTTCATCGGCGCAGGTGATCATGCCGCCCTCGCCGGTGGTGATGTTCTTGATGGCGTAGAAGGAAAAGGCTGTCGCTCGCCGCACCGTGCGCGCCAGCGTTTGCAGTCCGTCCGCACCGATGCGATGGCCGTCGTAGTCGGAGCCGATGGCGTGGGCCGCATCCTCGACAACCGGCAGATCGTGGCGAACGGCAATATCGTAGATCGCAGCCAGGTCGCACGCTTGACCCGCATAATGGACGGGTACGATGGCCCTGGTCTTGGGCGTGATCGCCGCTTCGACCGCGGCTGGATCGACGTTGAAGTCGTCGCCGATGTCCACCAACACAGGACGCGCGCCCAAGTGAACGACGACATTGGCCGTCGAGCAGAAGGTCATGGTCGGCACGATCACTTCGTCGCCGGGGCCAACGCCCAGCGCGGTCAGCGCAATGTGCAGCGCCGCAGTGCAAGAACTCACCGCAATCGAATGCTTGCTGTCCACATATTGGGAAAACGCATCCTCAAACCGTTTCACCTTTGGACCCGTCGTCACCCAGCCGGAGCGAAGCGAATCGACGACTTCGGCGATCTCTTCTTCGCCGATGAAAGGGAGTGCGTAGGGCAACGGTTTTTCACGAACTTTGGTTGGCGCAGTCTGCATGGAG
>JAAUPU010000380.1 GCA_012032975.1 Caldilineaceae bacterium
GGAGCCAGCAAGCCCCGTTCGTAATATTCGCAAGTATCCTCGCCGGTCGCGCCCAGAATTTGAAGATTGGCGAAGCCGCTCATGTGGATTTCGCAGCGCACGCCGAAGGCCTCGCAGAGACCGGTCAACTTCTTCACCCCGGTGATCCCCCCGCGCAACACGTCGATTCGCGTGCGATCGGAACCGCCGCGGCGAATCCAGTCTGCGCGGGTGTAGATGCTGCCAGCGGCGATCTCCGGCGCCAGGATCGGGATGCGCAACTCCTGGCTCAGCTTCTCGTACGCGCCGGCAAGATACTCATTCATGGGGTGCTCGTACCAGTAAAAGTTCAGTTCCTCCAACACGCGCCCCACTTTTACCGCATCATCGTAGGTGCGATAGGTGCCCACGGGTCGTAGCTGAGCACCATCTCGTCGCCCACCGCCTCGCGCACCGCGTGACAAAGCTCGATATCCTGTTCGACGTGGGAGGGCCGGCCCCGGTCGGGTTGACGCGTGATCGGGTTCCAGAAGTAGTAGGGGTGGATCTTGTAATGGGTGTAGCCCTCTTCTTTGCAGGCAACCGCGTGGTCGGCGTAATCCAGCACCGAACCCATGTTGGGGAAGGTGGAGGCATAGGCCTTCACCTTGTCGCGACAGCCGCCGAGCAGCTTGTGCAGCGGTAATCCCACGTAGCGCGCCTGCAAATCCCAGAGCGCCATATCGACCACGCTGAGAATGTTCTCCGGGATGTTGGCCACCCAATACCAATGCCAGAAACGCTCGCGGTCGAAGGGATCCTGGCCGAGCAGCATCTCCCTCATCCGGCCGGTCAGCATCGACCGGTCGTCGGGCGGCAGTCCGTCGGCATCGCCGTGGCCGTGGCCGCCGAGGTAATACCCTTCGGCTCCCTCATCGGTGATGATCTTGGTCAAGGTTTGGGTCACCGTTGTCTCGGCCAAATGCTCGCCGTTGCGAAACGGTCGGCGGGGTACTCGAAATGGGATTACCTGCAAATCGACGATTTTCATGACTGCCTCCTGACTTTTCAACTGACTGAGCGGGTCTACAGTTCGAGCTACGGCAACGGCACCGGTTTGGCGTCCTCTTCCATGATGCTCCAGTCCGCCAGCCGCAGGCGTAGATCTGCCAGCACCTCTCGATGGGTGCTTTCGTTCACGACGTTGACCAGTTCCCACGGGTCGTTGACCAGATCGTAGAGTTCGTCGCGGTCGCCCATGGGATCATGGACATATTTCCACGCGGGCGTGCGCACCATCTTGCGGCGACCCTCGGCCTCGCGCCAGCGCAGCGTATGGATCAACGCCCGGCGACCGAAGGGCCGCGGGTTCTGCTCGAGGTCGGCCAGCCGAAAGGGTGGGCCGCCGGCGCCATATTCAGAGAAGGTCGCATCGCGCGGCGCGGCATCGGTGGCGGTCGGCAGCGGTCGCCCATGCATCGCTGCCGGGACTTCCATTCCCTGCAAGGTCAGCAGCGTGGGGACGACGTCGATGAGATTGGCCATGCTTTCATCGCGCGCGCCCGACGGGATGTGACCGGGCCATGACACGATCAGCGGCACGCGGGTCAGGCAATCGTAAAAGACGCCGCCTTTGCACTGCATGGCGTGTTCGCCGCTGAAGTCGCCGTGGTCGGAGCAGAAGACGACGATGGTATTCTCGCGTAGACCGAGTTGTTCCAGCGCATCGAGGATTTGCCCCAGCGCGTCGTCGATAAAGCGGATCATGCCGTAATAGACCGAGAGCACACCGTAAACATCCTCGATCTTGTCTTCGCGCACGCCCAGGATTTCATAGAGCACCCGATTGCGTTCAGGCACTTCGTCACCGTCGAATTCGCCTTCGCGCCACGGCGGGAGATGGACCTTCTCTGGCGGGAAGAGGTCGGCATATTGGCGGGGCGCCACCCACGGTTCGTGAGGATCGGGGAAGGAGACCCAGAGCGCAAAGGGATCGTCGCGGTGCTGCTCCAGGAAACGCACGGTCTGCCCGGCGATCAAGCCGGTGGAATAATCCTCTAGCGGAAAGTCGGATGTCGCGTAGCCAAAACGGGGGCTTTGTGGCGTCATGTTGCGCCGAAGCGCGTGTGCGGCATGGATGCCTTCCAGCGGTCGATACCAGTCCATACCCTTGGTGGTCGGGTCGGCCGGCAGCCCGCCGTGGCCGATCTCGCACCAGGTGTCAAAGAGCGCCAGGTCGTCGGGCTGCTCGAAGCAGTGGTTCTTGCCGATCAGTCCGGTGTGATAGCCGACCTCTTTCCATAGCCGAAATGCGTGTTGCTCGCCGGCGGGCATCCATGTTTCGTTGCGGCGCGAGCCGTGAGTGTGGGGAAAGTTTCCCGTCCACATGGAGACGCGCGCCGGCACGCAGAGCGGATGGGGCGTGACCGCGTGTCGGTAGAGTACGCCCTCCTGCGCCAACCGCTGCATGGATGGCGTTTCGCAAAAGGTGCTGCCATAAAGATGGCTGGCCGTTGCCTTCTGCTGGTCGGTCATGATGACGAGGATGTTGGGTTGATCGGCCACTGGGTTTCTCCTTCTGGAAACATACATTTTGTCGGCGGAGATTGGAGATTGAGCCTTTTTCAAAAACCTGGCCGCAGCAGGAAAATGCCTGTCCACAAAGTCACACAAAGATATACGAAGAACGGGTCAAGAGTTCGTGCTGCTTCGCGCCCAAGGGCGGATGCCTTCCAGGCGCGTTTCGTGGATGCTCTTTAATTTTGGTGTGTTCTGAACACACCAAATCACTTGCGGATTCGCAGCGTGAGCCGGTCGTTCGCCAGGATGTCATCCTGCTGCGCCACCAACTCGTCAATATCTTCGCGCACGTCGAAATAGCGTCCCGTCAGCCGATCCGCCTTGCCGCTGACCAGTTGGAGGACAGTCTGGGCGACAGCTTCTGGCGGATAATCTTGCCCCTCCTCAAAGATGCGCTCAAAACCGGGACGCCACTTTTTGCCGCCTTCATCGTTCAAAATGAAGCGGGTCATGTCGGTGAGGATGGCTGGCGGCGCGACGGCAAAGACCTTGATGCCGTGGGATTCGACCTCTTTGGCCAACCCCTCGGTCAGGCGCATCAAGCCGGTCTTGGAGCTGGCGTAGCTGGTCGAATAGGGGTGCGGATCGCCCACGCCGCCGGTGCTGACGATATTGACCACGTAGCCGCGACCCGCTGCCACCATCGGCCCGACCAGGTGGTGGCAGACCAGAAATGTGCCGTACAAGTTGACGCGCACATCGCGGAGCCACCGTTCCGGGTCCACTTCCCAGATCGGCCCGATCACGGAAAAGGTGCCAGCGCAGTTGACCAGGATGTCGGGCGTTCCCCATGTGTTGGTCAGCTGCTGGGCCATCTGCTGAACCTGAGATGGATCGGTGATATCCGCAAGCAAGGGCAAGACCTCTCCACCCGCGCCGCGCAATTTGTCGCAGGTCGCGGCCAGTGGATCGGCCAGCAGGTCCACCAACGCGACGCGGTCGCCTTGCCCAGCAAATGCGGTCGCAATCGCACAGCCAACGCCGCGGCCTGCGCCGGTCACGACCACGACATTACCCTGTGTTGTCATCGGTCTCTCCTCGTTCCTCGCTCAAATCCTCTGCCAACTCGTAGTCGCCCCATTTGCCATCGTACGAAGCCGCAAACATCTCTGCCGAGGTGCGCTCTGCCTTGCGCCGGGCCTCGTCCAGAATGGCTCGTCGCCGCGCCGCGCCGTCGGACGTCGGCAACGGCAAGCCAGCCTGGACGCGGACGATCTTCACCTGCTGGATATCGCCCATGCCGTAGGCAATGAGGGCGCCAACGCGTTTGCCGCGGATGGCTTTCGCCAGCGGCGTCCCCTCGCCGAGATAGCCGCGGTCCAGATCGGCTGCTTCATCACGCACCAAATTGAACTGCATCGGTTCGACATTGCCCTCAGCATCGATCAACTCGACCTCCACACGACATCCAATGCCGACCTGTGCTTGGCTTTGTGCGTCTTGGGCTGGGGTTTCCATTTCTCGACCTTGTTGAGTCACTTCTGGCATACAGCCACGGACGACAGGGATAGATCTCTGGATAATCCGTGTCATCCGCGGCTGACGTGAACGGGGTGGGCTTCTTGCCTAATAGCCGCGACGCTTGTCGATGATGTTGCGCGGTCGTTCGCCCTGAAGATAACGGGTGAGGTTTTCGCTGAAGAATTCCACGATCATACGCGGCCGATGTTGGGACGCGCCGGCGCGGTGGGGTGTGATGATCAGGTTCGGCGCATCCCAGAGCGGACTATCTGCCGAGAGTGGCTCGGTCTCTACGACATCCAGGCCGGCGCCTGCGATCTCTCCCCGTTCCAGCGCATCGACCAGCGCCGGCTCATCGATGATGCCCCCGCGCGTGACGTTGATGAGGTAGGCGCTCGGCTTCATCGCGGCCAACTGCGGCGCGCTGATCAGGAGCGTTGACAATCTTGATTTGTAAGCGGTTGTTTAAAGTTGCGCGGTCACCACACTCAGCGTATGTAGCCGGTTGAGGGGCACGACCGCCGCGATCTTTTAACCTGGGATAAGAACCAATGGATCATCAACTGGCGGAAGCTGCCTTTTGGAGCTTTCTCACCAATATCAACGACGGGGTCGCTCTTCTGGAAGAGAACGG
>JAAUPU010000381.1 GCA_012032975.1 Caldilineaceae bacterium
AGAAGGCGATTCGATACGCTGGGTGGAGACCGAAAGCAGCGCGCGACCGCTGCGCCATCGCGCCGCCAAATTCCTGCTGGCCACGGGCGGTGTGCTGGGGGGGCGGCTTCAACAGCGATTCGTACGGGCGCTTCTGGGAAGTGGTCTTCGACCTGCCGCTCACCGCAAGCCAGGATCGCCGGGAGTGGTTTCGCCCCCGTTTTCTGGAGCCAGCCGGCCAGCCGATCTTCAGCGCCGGAGTCGAAGTCAGCCCCACTTTTCAACCCGTAACGCCGGCGAGCGGCCAGCCAATCTACCGCAATCTCTGGGTGGCTGGATGCGCTTTGGCCCACAGCGACTCGATCCGCGAGCGCAGCCTGGAGGGGCTGGCCATCGCCACTGGCCGGGCGGCTGCACAAGCATGTTTAGCAGATGGAGGCGGAGGATGGCCAAGATCGTGATCGGAGAACGCATCGGCGCGACCGCGCAACTCAAGCCCGGTTGCGCCGCGGTCATCTTTGATGCCGCGCGCGAAAAGCTGTTGCTGACACGACGCCAGGACAACGGTCGTTGGTGTCTGCCCGGCGGAGGGATGGAGCCGGGCGAGAGCGCGGCCGAAGCCTGTTGCCGCGAGGTGTTGGAAGAAGTCGGTCTGGTCGTCGAGATCGACCGCTTGATCGGCATCTACACGTCGCCGCACCGCATCACCGTCTACGCCGATGGCAATCGCTGGCAATTTGTCTCGTTTACCTTCGCGGCCAGGGTGGTCGGCGGTCAGCCTGGCTGCAGCGATGAAGTAACCGAATTTGGCTACTTTTCCCAGCCCGAGATCGATGCGCTCGACCTGATGGAGAACCACGTTGAACGAGTGGTCGATGCGTTTGCGCAACAGACGTTTGCCCAACAGACGTCCGCTTTCGTCCGCTGACCGGAGAATTTTCATGCAACAATCTGTCTGGCCAGGCGTGGACCACTCGCTCGACGAGTGCATCAAGTGCAACATCTGTACGAGCTACTGCCCGGTCTCCGCGGTCACCGACCTCTTTCCGGGACCGAAATATTCTGGACCCCAGGCGCAGCGTTTCCGCGAGGCAGGCCAGCTTCACAGCCCGGACCACTCGGTAGACTACTGCTCCGGCTGCCGCGTCTGCAATGAAGTCTGCCCTGCCGGCGTCAAGATCGCCGAGATCAACGCGCGCGCGCGGGCGCAGATCGTGGCCGACCAGGGCTTGCCGCTGCGCAACCGGTTGCTGGGCCGCAACGAACTGCTGGGCAAGCTGGGCAGCTTTGCGCCGCGGTTGGCGAACTTTGCGCTGCACCATCGGCTGAGCCGCAGGTTGGCCGAGGAGCTCTTTGGCATTGCGCGCCACGCGCCGCTGCCTTCCTGGAGTACTGACGGCACCTTTGGCCAGTGGCTGCAATGCAGGAGATCGCCCGACCGGTCGAGAAAAGGCCAAACGCAGGGCAAGGTCGTCTATTTTCACGGCTGTGCGACCCAGTATTATGAGCCGTTTGTGGGCAAGGCCGCGGTGGCCGTGATGGAGCATCTTGGCTTCGACGTGATCGTCCCGCCCCAGAATTGCTGCGGGCTGCCGCTGCTGAGCAACGGCGATTCGGGGCTGCGGCCGCGTATCAGCGCGGCAACGTGGCGCGGTTGGCCGGCTATGCGCGGGCCGGTTTCCCCATCGTGGGCACCAGCACAAGCTGCACGCTCACCCTCAAGGAAGAGGCGCCCGAGCTGCTCGACCTGCACCACGACGAAGGCTCGCAACAGCTCAAGATGGCGGTCTGGGACATCTTCGAGTGGCTGGCTGACCTTCACGATCAAGGTCGTCTGCCCACCGATTTTCGACCGCTCAAGATGGTGCTGCCCTATCACGCCCCCTGCCAACAGCGCGCCCACAGGGTCGGCAAACCTGCACTGGAAATCCTGGCGCTGATTCCCGGTCTCGACCTGCGCGAGAGCCACGCACGCTGCTGCGGCATCGCCGGCACCTACGGCTACAAACGGAGAAATATCAGATCAGCATGGATGTGGGTGTGGAGTTGTTCGACTTTGTGGCCGAACAGGGCCGCGAGGTCACCATGACCGCCTGCGATTCGGAGACCTGCCGCTGGCAGTTGGAGCATGGGACCGGCATCGCCAGCCGCCATCCCATCGAAATTCTGGCCGCCGCCTACGGACTCTACGACCTGGCGAAACGCACCCCGATCCAATCCGCTCGCCTGCGCGCCTCTGCGCGTCTGGTCAGCTAGGCGCCCCATGATGAACATTTTGGTGATCGGCGCCGGCGCAATTGGCTGTCTGGTCGGCGGCAAGCTGGCCCAACATGGCGAGAAGGTCATGCTCGTCGGGCGACCCCGCTTTGCAGAAACAGTGCGCGGACAGGGCTTGACGCTGATCGACGAAAATGGACGCCAGACGATCCGAACCATCGGCGTCGCGGGCAGCATCGACGAAGGCGTTGCAACGGGAGCGTACGACCTGGCCATTTTCACGGTCAAGAGCTACGACACACAAAACGCTGTGGAGGAGCTGGTTGCCGCGTGCGACGCGCATCGTCTACGGGTTCCGGCGGTGCTTAGCCTGCAAAACGGCGTCGGCAACGAGGAGTTGCTGGCTACCAAGCTGGGCAGCGCACAGGTGATCGCGGGGACGATCACGACGCCAGTGACCACGCTGGAGCCGGGCGTGATCCAGATCGACAAGCCGCGCTACAACGTTGGCATCAGCGCCTGGCACCCGGCCGCGCCCAAGCCCCTCGTTGCCGCGACCTTGGCCGCGCTTCAAGAGGCCGGTTTTGCCGCGGTAAACTACCCCAGCGCCCAAGGCATGAAGTGGACCAAGCTGCTGATGAACATGGTTGGTAACGCCAGCAGCGCGATTCTGGATGAGCCGCCGGAGATGGTCTTTGCGGACCCGATGATGATCGATCTGGAGATCGAGGCCTGGCGCGAGGCGTTGACTGTCATGGACAAGGCCGGGATTCCACCGGTCAACATCGGCAGCTATCCCTTTGGCTGGCTTGGACCGCTGGTGCGCAGGTCGCCCAACTTTCTGTTGCGACCGATCTTGCGCAGCCAGGTCGGCGGGGCGCGCGGCGGCAAGATGCCCAGCCTTCACATGGATCTGCACAGGGATCTGCACAAGGATCGACAGGGCAGTCAACTGAGGAGTGAAATCGAGTGGCTCAACGGGGCGGTCGTGGGCAGGGGGGAGCAGCTTCAGGTTGCTACGCCGGTGAACCAGATGTTGACTGAGATTTTGGTCGGCCTGCTGGACAAACCCGTGGAACGCGGGCTTTGGCAGAACGACCACATTCGGCTCGCCGTCACCGCAGACGAATACCGACGTCGCGCAGGCGTTTAGCCAAAGCCAGGTCCGACCACGGCGATCAGAACCAGCGCAATCGCGGCAAAGACGGCAAACTCGATAGCCACCCGCCGGCTCAATCTCCCTTGAATGCCCTGCTGCGCGATCCCCACCAGCAGATAAAAGATCAAGAGCAGCAGCAGGCTGCCAGTCAGACCGGGGAGCACCCAATAGTTGAGCGCCCATGTCACCTGGCCCAAGATCAGGCCGATGATGGCGCCATAGCTGAGCACCACGCCCGTATCGTCTGTGGTGGTGCGCAAAATCTCCAGGGCGAGCAGGATGGCCGTGATCGCCACCAACGAGCCGGAGAGCAGGCTGCGCGTGCGGGTCTGATAGACAAAGAGGAAGAGCAACAGCGCCGAACCATAGGCAAGCGCATCCAGCACCAACCGGGCGCGACGAAAACCACTTCGACCCGGCTCCACCGTTGCATAGAGGCAGTAGAGGCTGACCGCCATCAGAGCGCCGCTGACGAGCAACGCCAGCACCTGGATCAGGCGGCTGGGCGCCAGCGGCAAGAGCACCACCGAGATAATGGTCAACGCCATCGGCAGCGCCCAGAACGGCCAGGTGCTGGACCGTTTCCAGGGGGCCGCGGCAAAGCGGGGATGTGTGCTCAACACGCTCTCGGCGCCGACGGCGGCCAGCACCGCCAGAAAGAATGAGGTCACCGTCGTTTCGCTGAGGGGGATACTGACCGGCGACCCAAGCGCGGTGAAGCTGATGATTCGCGTCGAGATGTCAAAAAGCAAGCTCAGCCCCAGGCCAAAGACGATCAGCCAGGTCACGACGCTGATGCGATCTCGATAGTCGACGCTTGCGATGACAGGGCGCTTCCGTCGCATTCGCCAACGCCACGCCAGGGCGCGCTCGAACAGCGCTTCCCACTGGGCTGCAAAATCAATTCTCATTCGACGCCCTCGTTGCCAAAAATGTCACAACCTGTCACGACCTGCCACCCGGAAGTGGACCCACATCTACGCCACAATTTTGGCGCGACATGAACTGTGCTAAAGTGTTCCGAACCCTGTGGCCCGAATGTCCATTCATCCGGCAAGTCCAACATTGTACGGTGTGAGGAAACGGCTGTCAAACTATGTCCGATTGTCCGTTCGTCAACTTCGACATCACCATACGCGGCGCCGTGGGCCCTATTCGGTGACAGCCGCGTACCAGGATCGCACAGCCGATGGCGACTTCGACCACGACGCGACGGTCGATCCGTGGCGCTTGCTGACCCAAGAATTGGCCGGCAGCCACGGAGCCGCGG
>JAAUPU010000382.1 GCA_012032975.1 Caldilineaceae bacterium
TGGTTCGAGGAACCGATCCCGCAGAGCGATGTCGATGGCTATGCTCGTCTGAACGCGGCCGTCGATCTGCCCATCACCGGCGGCGAGCAGTTCACCACGTTGGAGCGCTTCCGCCCCTATCTGGAAAAACGCGCCTACGACATCGTGCAGCCGGACGCCGGCATCTGCGGCATCAGCGAGTGTATGCGGATCGCCGAGGTCGCGCATCGCTACGGCATCGACTACTGTCCCCACTCCTGGCACAACGGGCTGATGGCCATGGCCAATGGGCACATGGTCGCCGCGTTGCCCAAGCCGCGCGTGCTTGAACTCTGTATGATCCAGGGGCCGTTGCAATGGGATATTCTGGCCGAGCGACCGACCATCGACGACGGGCGACTGCTTTTACCCGATGCCCCAGGGCTGGGCGTCGAGCTGGGCGCTGACTTGCTCGATCGTTTTCCCCATGTCGAAGGTCACTATGCAATCACTGTGGAGAGATAATGGGTGAGACAATGGGTGAGACAATTCGGAGCCGAGAGGCTGCGCTTGCGTGGCAAGACAGGCATGATCCCCATGCGCCCAACCCCGGCGATCTGGCGCCCGACTTCGAGTTGCGCGACCTTTCTGGCCAGGAGTCAATCCGGCTGTCCGATTTCCGCGGGCACAAACCCGTGGCGCTGGTCTTTGGCAGCTTCACCTGACCGCCCTTTGTGCGCGAGGCCGTGAGTCTTGCAGAATTGTACGCCCGCTACAACGAGCGCATCCACTTCTTGATGATCTACATCCGCGAGGCCCATCCGACCGATGGTTGGGATGTCGGCAGCGATTATCGCACTGACGACCCGCGCACCATCGAGGAGCGGCGCAACGTCGCCAGCGACTGCGAGATCGCTCTGCAACACGGTATCAAGACCTACGTGGACGAGATGGACGACGCGGTCATGACCGCCTACGCGGCCTGGCCAGAGCGGCTCTATCTGGTCGATACGACCGGCCACATTGCCTACGCCAGTGGCCGCGGGCCGTGGGGCTTTCAGCCTGGCGAGTTGCAGACCGCGATCGAAACATTGACAAAGGAGCAACTACTATGAAACTTGGCCTTGGCCTCTATCGCCACATGCTCACCGAGGAGAACTTTCGCTTCGCCAAGCAGGCCGGCGCGACCCATATCGTCGCGCACTTGACCGACTATTTTCACAGCGACGACAGTCTGAGCACGGCCAGCGGCGATGATAGCTGGGGCTATGCAGGCGACCAGCCTCTGTGGAGCTACGAAGAACTGCGCGACCTGGTGGCATCAATCCGCGCGCCGGCCTGGAACTGGCCGCGCTGGAGAACTTCAACCCCGCACACTGGTACGATGTGCTGCTCGATGGCCCACGCAAGGGCGAGCAGATGGAAAACCTCAAGCAGATGATCCGCGACATGGGACGCGCGGGTGTGCCCTGCATGGGCTACAACTTCAGCATTGCCGGTGTCTGGGGGCGCGTCGGCGGCAATTGGGCGCGCGGCGACGCCGATTCGGTGGGCTTCATCGGCCCGGATGGCCCGGAGGAAACGCCGATTCCCAACGGCGCAGTCTGGAACATGGTCTATGATCGCCATGCGCCGCCCGGCGTGGTCGACCCGGTCAGCCATGAACAACTGTGGGCGCGACTGGCGGATTTCCTGAACGAACTGGTGCCGGTGGCCGAGGAAGCGGGCGTGCGTCTCGCAGCCCATCCCGACGACCCGCCCATGCCCACGTTGCGCGGCCACGCGCGGCTGGTCTACCAACCCCGTTATTATCAGCAACTGTTGGACCTCAAGCCTTCCCACCACAATGGTTTGGAGTTCTGTATCGGTTCGCTGGCGGAGATGACCGAGGGCGACATCTACGAAGTCGTGGATCAGTACAGCAAGCAGGACGCAATCTGTTACGTCCACTTCCGCAATGTGCGCGGCAAGGTGCCCAACTACTACGAAGTCTTCGTCGATGAGGGCGATGTGGACATGGTGCGCGTGGTGCGCATCCTGCACGACAACGGCTTCGACGGCGTGCTGATCCCCGACCACACGCCGCAGATGAGTTGCGGCGCGCCCTGGCACGCGGGCATGGCGTATGCACTGGGCTATATGCGGGCGGTGCTAAATTTTGTCGAGGGTTGAGCTTTCAACATGAGCCACTGCTGAGGTCGTCTCTGGCGTCAACATCTGCCTGTTCGATGTATGCATTGATTCGATGTATGCATTGAACAGTCTTGTTGGCGATATCGCTTTTGTTAGAACAGAATATTGACTTTTCGGATGCGTTGATTGCCGCCGAAATGATCGAGGAAGGCGTCACCGAAATACTCTCTTACGACCGCGATTTTGATCGCATCTCGCAGATCGAACGTGTTACACCTTGATCCATTATCCAGACTGAGTTTCAATTTGATCAACCAAGAGGCCAAGCCATTATGACCAACCAACCCAACATTGTCTTCCTCATGCCCGACCAGTTGCGGGCCGATTTCCTCGGTTGTTACGGCGCGCGTTTTGTCGAAACGCCCAACATCGACCGTATCAGCTTGGAGGGCGTCCGCTTTGCCCGCGCTATTCCACCTCGCCGATCTGCGTGCCGGCGCGCGCATCGCTCTTGACCGGGCAGAATGCGATCCGCAACGGCGTGACCGACAACGGCCAGTGGCTGCGCCCGGACCTGGCCGCGTGCGGCATTCGCACCTGGCCGGAACTGCTGGCCGAAGCAGGCTACTACACCGCCGCCATCGGCAAGATGCACTTCTACCCCTGGGATATCACCCACGGTTTTCAATATCGATCCGGCGCCGAAGACAAACGTTGGCTGCATGTGCGCGACGAGTATTACCATTCCTGCACGAGGCCGGCCATCGCAAATATCACGGCAACGAGCACGACGGCTACTATGACAATCGGGGCGCGATCATCAACAAGCTGCCCTGGGAACTCTCCGTCGATCACTTCGTGGGTGAAGAGGCCTGTCGATTTCTGCGCAACTATAGCGACGAAGCGCCCTTTGCCATGATGGTCGGCTTCCCTGGCCCCCATTGTCCCTACGACCCCAACCAGGAATATCTGGATGCGATCGATCCCGAGAAGATGCCGCCCGCGGTGCCCGAGGTGCCAGGCGATGCACCCAAGGTGCGCCAGAACAACATCGACGGCAACCGCGCCTCGTGGAATGGCGTGGATTACACCGAATTCACCGATGCCCACAAGCAGAAAATTCGCGCCCATTACGCGGCGTCAGTCCAGCAGATCGACTACGAGATCGGCCAGATCTTGGACACACTGGAAGAACAAGGTGTGCTGGAGAATACGATCATCATCTTCGCCAGCGACCACGGCGACTACCTGGGCGACCACAATCTGATCGGCAAGGGTACCTTCTTCGAGGGCAGCATCCATGTGCCGTTGATGGTGCGTCTGCCCGCCGGCCGCACCATCGGCGTCTCCACCGACATGGTGCAGTTGGGCGATGTGACCGCGACGATCCTGGCTGCGGCGGGCGTTGATGTGCCGGGGCATATGGATTCGATTCCGTTACCGCTGCTGGGGCTGCCGGGCAGTTCGTTCCGCGAGCATCTGGTCGGCATGGTGTCTGGCGGCTGGATGCTCTATCAAGGTATGTGGAAGCTGGCCAAGTACAGCACAGGCGAGGCGCTGCTCTTCAACCTCTTCGACGACCCGGACGAGCAGCACAACCTGATCGATGACCCCGCTCATCGGCAGCGTTTCCGCGAGATGGACGCGCTGCTGACCCAAGAGATCATGCAGGCCATGGTCCTCTCGCATCACGACAAGCGGGTCTACAGCAAGGAGTCGCTCTCCGGCGACCCGGCTTTTGGCAGACGAGGTTGGCTGCGGACGTATCCGCAGCCGTTGGTGGATTGACGGGATGACGGGGCGGGGTCCATGAAACAGTTGCTCGATATTGGCTTTACCCGTGTGGGCGGATGGCACCTGGTTGACGATGCGCCCGCGGTGACCTTGCACAGCATGGGCGAGTCGGTCAACGTGCTGTTCGCATTCGTGGCTGGCGGCGAGGTGAAATATGTGGGCCGGTCGGTGCAGTCACTCGTCCGCTCCCTGGATCGTTTTCAGAATCCCACAGACAAGCTAGACGAGTTTGCCGCGTGTCGTCAACAGATCGCGGATTCGCTCTATGCGGGCGTGGAGGTGGACATCTACATCCTGCCCGAACGGGGTCTGCTGCAATATGGCGACTTTCACGTCAATTTGGCGGCGGGGCTGGAAGAGAGCATTCTTGCCACGCTGCAACCCGAGTGGAATATCCCACCCCAGGAATCGCAACGAACCATCACGGTGGAGAGCGACGGCGTGGTCCGTGGCGATGCAGTCAGCACCCGGGCCGTCCAGCCGAGGGCCAGGCATGCGCTCGACGAACGGCAAGAGCCGCCCAAGTTCAGCTTTGCGATCGGGCCGATGCAGATGACCGGCGGTCTTTTCGATGTGCCGGCGCTCTATTCCGACTATGTGGCCGGCGAGGGGCGTCCAGTCCAGATTCACATCGGCGAAAATCCGCCGATTACGGGATATGTCAACCGCCGCGCCAACATCAACCGCGCGCCGCGCATCCTCGGTGGTGAAGAGCTGCTGGCCTGGTTTCGGCAG
>JAAUPU010000383.1 GCA_012032975.1 Caldilineaceae bacterium
CTGCCCGACGGTCGGCTCGCGAACCGCGACGAGGACACCAACCAGGACGGCAAGGTCGACCGCTGGATCGTCTACGACGGCAACTCCTCCGCCTCGCGCGTGGAGGTCGATCGCAACTACGACGGCACGCGCGACGGCTTCTACCAGTACCAGGCGGGCGTGCTGATCTACGAAGATGAGAGCCTGTACAATCACATTTCGGTGCGGCAGTGGGGCAGCGAACGTCATCTGAAACTCAACGACGGCGTCGGCATCCACAGCGTCTATCACCCCGACTCGCTGTTGAGCCTTGGCATCTGGGATTACTTCCTGCTTGCACCGCTCTTCAACCCCGCGCCCGTGCTGCCCGGCCAACCGGAGAATGTGCTGCTGATCGGTCTGGCCGCGGGCACCACCAGCGAACTGATCAGCGAAATCTACGGCCCCATTCCGATCACGGGCGTCGAACTCGACCCGCAGATCATTGACGTCGGCCAGGAATATTTCGGGATGACTCAACCCAACTTGACGCCGGTGGCAGCCGATGGCCGGCGCTGGCTTGCGCGCCAGGAAGGTGAAACACAATGGGACTACATCGCGATCGACGCCTATCGACCACCCTACATCCCTTTTCATCTGACCACGATCGAGTTTTTCCAGCTGGTGCGCCGCCATCTCAGCGAGAACGGTGTATTGGCCATCAACGTGGGACGCACTGCCAGCAACTACGCACTGGTCGATGCGCTCGCGGCCACGTTGTTGACGCTGTTTCCATCCGTTTATGTGATCGATGAACCAGCCCCGCCCAACGCCCTGGCCAACTCGCTTGTGGTCGCCACTGCGGAGCCGACCGATTTGACGAATCTTGCCGAGAACGTCGGCGCCTTGCCGGCCGACTTGCCGACTGAATTCTTGGGATTTGCGCGCGCAGCCGTGATCCATGCACGGGTGGCAGAACCCGATCCAGAGACGCCGATTTTCACCGATGACCGCGCACCGGTGGAACGGGTCGTGCATCAGATCATTCTCGATTTCCTCACCCACCCATAGCCAGACCAGGAGTTATCGCGATGCATCGTTGCTTGTCCTCCGTCCTCCATTGCCCTTGCCGCCCCGGTTGACCGACGCGCAGTTGCAACTGCGCTTTTCTCTGCCGCTCAAGCCGGCTCCTGTCCGGCTCGAAGGACGTTTCGTCCACCTGGCGCCGCTCGATGTGGCGCGCGATGCCGCTGCGCTCCTTGCTGTTTCCAACGGCGAGCCAGCCCGTCTGCGCGACCGTTATGTGGATCGCTACGATGCCGAGGAATTGATCTGGCGGTACATGTTCGGCGGACCTTACGAGAACCTGGACCAATTCCGTCGCGAACTGGAGCGCCAAAGAGACGCGCCCAATGCGCTCTGTCTCTGCGTCTTCGATGCGGCATCGGGGCAGCAGGTCGGTGCAGCCAGTTTTATGAACAACAGTCCGGACAATCTAAAGATCGAATTGGGCAGCATCTGGTACAGCCCGCTGGTGCAGCGCACGCTTGCAAACACAGAGGCGACCTATTTGATGCTACGCCATGCGTTCGAGCTGGGCTATCGCCGCGTCGAATGGAAGTGTCATTCGGACAATCACCGCTCGCGGCGTGCCGCGCTGCGAATGGGTTTTCGGTTCGAAGGAATCCAGGAGATGCATATGATTGTCAAAGAGCGCTCACGCGACACAGCCTGGTTCCGCATCCTGGCAAACGAGTGGGCCGATGCGAAGCTGCACCTGGAAAGCCAATTGGCCGCAGCTTAGGCCGTAGCAGGAAAAATACCTATCCGCGAAGCGCGCCAAGCAACACCAAGATTTGACCTCGTTCTTCGTGCTACTCCGCGCCCAAGGGCGGTTGACTTCCAGGCGCGCCTCGTGGATGCTGCTTATTTTGGATTCGCTTCAGGTAGATCGTGTCCCCGCCTTCGCTCGATCCACTTTGAATTGGCGAACCAGAACGGATCGGGTAAGCTGGCCTCTTTGTCAAGCAAGCCCATTATTGCCGCGCACGCCGCGGCGCCACGATCAAACGACAGCGAAGATTGAGGGAATCCCATGGCGCGTTTGCAAGAAACACCTGTCTACATGCCTAGCTCGGTGCGAGCCGCGATTATCGACCACGCGCGCGAGGGCAAACCAGAGGAGATCTGCGGCATTGTGCGCGGGCGCGGGCTGGCGGCGCACGAAGCGATCCGCGGTCGCAATGTGGCTTCCGAGCGGATCGAAAACTATGAGGTCGATCCACAGACGCTTTTGTTGCAGTTCAAATTCGAAGATGCTGGCGACGAGATGATGGGCATCTATCACTCTCACCCGGTTTCGGTGGCCTACCCCTCGGCCACCGATGCATGGAATGCCTACTACCCGGATTGCATCTACTTCATCTGCTCGCTGGAGGTAGACGAGGAGCCGGTGATCCGGGCATTCAAGATGCAAGCGCACTTCATCGAACTGGCCCTCGATGAAATGCGACGCTCGCTCCCGTTCTATGAAACCCGGCCTGGCCTCTTCGCTTACTATCGACAGGCCGGAGAAGCCACGCCGACCCCGTTGGCCGCCATCGATGCGCAAGTCTCTTCACCCTATTATATTGTTTATTTTGTCCATCCAGATGGCGAAATCGAAAGCAGGGCGGTATCGCTGCAAGAATTCCGCATCGAAGAGCCTGCATAGACCGAATCCATTGGGATTGTAACCATGTTTACGCGCGCTTTCTGATTTCGGTATGATAATCGGAGCGCTACAGAAAACGTAGCGGCGCGGCCCACCAACAACGTTGGCTATCAGACGAGCCGTAGGTTTGGCGAACTTTGACAAGTGTACGCCCGTCCAAGTATACTGGCGTCCTGAGTTTGAGCAGATTGGCTCACAACCTCAAGGGTAATTTGATGAAGTATTCCGAGTTGCGAACAGTTCTATCCAAGACCACTTTGCTTGTGTCTATAGCGGGCGCCGCCAGCATGGTGCTGGTTGCCCCGCCGTGAGACCCAGCAAGCTTTGAGCTTTGTCGTCAACTCGGAAGCGAAAGGGCCGGCCACGCGCCTTTTCATAGATAAATAGGAGCAGCAGAGAGTGCTGTTCGATCCACGACGCTACTGTAGGTCGTGCGCTTCCGCCGAGTTCATCGCTTTGATGACTCGGCGTTTTGTTTTGGTAAAGAGCGACGTCGTCGCATTGATACGCATCAGACCAATTGAAAGGAAGCCGTAAGAAGATGAGTACAGTTTATATTCCAACGCCACTGCGTCGCCTGACGGGGGGCGAATCCAAAGTCGCGGTGGATGGGAGCGACGTGGGTGCGTTGATCCAGGCTGTGGATCAACAATTCCCAGGCGTCTCGGACCGCATTCTGGACGAGGATGGGAATGTCAAGCGCTTCATCAACGTGTTTGTCAACGATGACGAGATCCGCACGTTGCAGGGCTTGGCAACGCCGGTTGGCGACGCAGACAAGGTGTCGATTGTGCCGGCCATGGCCGGCGGCGAAGGAGAGAATCGTGGCTAGACTCAATCGGGATCAGCTGGTTCAGTTGGCGAAAAGCGAGATCACGGAAATGAACGCCGCAGGAGTTGAACGCAAAACTTTCCCGGGGCGAGAAGTTGATTGTCGTTGACGTGCGCGAACGTGACGAGTTTGTCCAGGGCCATATTCCCGGCGCGACCTTTATCCCGCGCGGTTTTTTGGAACTTCAGATTGAGCAACACGCCCCCGACCGGGACCAGCCGGTGGTCATCTATTGTGCCGGCGGCGTCCGTTCTGCGCTGGCTGCGCGCAATCTGCGCGAGATGGGCTACAGCAATCCGATTTCGCTGATCAGCGGCTTCAACGGCTGGAAAATTCAGGGCTGGACTTCAAGATTCCCAGCGTACTCACGGAAGATCAGCGCATTCGTTACAGCCGCCACACCATGCTGAACGAGGTAGGCGAAGAGGGCCAGATCAAATTACTGGAGAGCAAAGTGCTGATGATCGGCGCAGGCGGGCTGGGCAGCCCGGCGGCGATCTACCTGGCTGCGGCCGGCGTTGGCACCATCGGCATCGTCGATTTCGACGATGTGGATGTCTCCAACCTACAGCGTCAGATTCTACATGGCACCAAGGATGTCGGTCGGCCCAAGGTGGAGTCTGCCAAGGATCGCCTGAAGGATATTAGCCCGGATGTCAAGGTGATTGGATATCGCGAGCCAATCACCAGCTACAACGCTCTGGAGATCATCCGCGAATATGACATCGTCCTCAACGGTTCGGACAATTTCCCGACCCGATATCTGGTCAACGACGCCCTGTCAGTTCCTGCAGAAGCCGCTGGTGGATGCCAGCATCTTTATGTTCGAGGGGCAGGTCACGGTCTATCAGCCGGAAATTGTGGAACAAGGGATTGTCGGCGGCCCTTGCTATCGCTGCCTCTACCCGGATCCGCCGCCCCCTGGCGAGGTGCCTAGTTGCGCGGAAGCCGGCGTGCTGGGCGTGCTGCCGGGCATCGTCGGTTCGCTGCAGGCGTCGAAGCCATCAAGTTGATCTTGGGCATCGGTGAGTCGTTGATCGGTCGCCTGCTGATGATCGATACGTTGGACATGAGCTTCCGCACGCTCAACGTCCGTCGCAATGTGGATTGC
>JAAUPU010000384.1 GCA_012032975.1 Caldilineaceae bacterium
GGCATCGTCATCGGCGATGTGACCGACAAAGGTGCCCGCCGCGCTTGTGATGGCGACGACGCGCACATTGATCCGCGCGGCGGCTGAACGACTGGTCCGACCCGGCAATGTCCTGGAACGGGTCAACCATCTGCTCCACCCGGACATTCCGCCGAAGATGTTCGTCACCTGTCTCTATGCGGTGCTGAACCTGGAGAGCGGCCACCTGATCTATGCAAACGCTGGTCACGACGTGCCCTACCGCCACACCGCCAACGGGGTCGAGGAGCTACGCGCAACGGGGATGCCCTTGGGTCTGATGCCGGGTATGCACTATGAAGAAAAAGAGACTGTGCTCGAACCGGGCGAAAGCATTCTGCTCTACAGCGATGGCCTGGTCGAAGCGCACAACGAGCAGCGGGGTATGTTCGGTTTTCCCCGCTTGCAGCAGCTGATGGACGGTGACATAGGCGGCGCCGACCTGGTGCCCTTCCTCCTGGGTGAACTCGTCGCCTTTACCGGCCCAGATTGGGAGCAAGAGGACGACGTCACCCTAGTCGTACTCCAGCGCGAGCACACGCCAGCGGCCAGTGTGGATGATACCGACGTGCGGGTGCTTGCCTCATTCGAGGTGGAGAGCGCACCCGGCAATGAGCGCGACGCGATGCAGCGTGTTGCCGATGCTGTCGCTGTTCTGGACCTGCCACCGGCAAAGCTGGAACGGCTCAAAACAGCGGTCGCCGAGGCGACGATGAACGCGATGGAGCATGGCAACCAGTACGACAAAGAGCTACCCGTCCAGATCACGGTCAGCGCGACCAAATCGGAGGTGATTATCCGGATCGTGGACCAGGGCGGCGAGAAAGACATTCCGATCTCCGAAGCGCCCGACCTGGAGGCAAAGCTTGCCGGCATGCAGACGCCGCGCGGCTGGGGCCTCTTCCTGATACAGAACATGGTGGACAGGATGCACACCTCTGTCAACGCAGAACATCATATTGTGGAACTATTCGTCCACTTGGAGCAAGGAGGCCCAGATGCCGTCGCCAGCCCAAAGAACCTTTAGCGCTGATGTTCGCGATGGCCCACAGGCAGGGGCTACATTTATCGATCTGCATGGCGAGATCAACGCGCTTGCGGACGAAGCGCTGAGCGCTGCCTATGCCGAGGCGGCCAACCGCGGTGCAGAGATCGTGTTGCTCAACTTCAGCGACGTGGACTACATCAACAGCACCGGCATCGCGCTGATCGTGGGTATACTGGCGGCGGCGCGCAAAGCGAAGCACCAACTGGTCACCTTCGGACTCAGCGACCACTACCTGGAGATTTTCCAGATCACACGTCTGTCCGATTTCATGGCGATCTACGCTGACGAAGAAGATGCACTGAAGGAACTGGCCCATTGACCGCTGCTGTGACCAACGCTCTGTCATCATCTATTGGTAATCTGTACGAATCTCAGGAGGAACGCTTCCATGGAGCAACACAATATGTCAATCGCTCTGCGCCGCCCTTCGGCGACCACTGCGATACTCGATATCAAAGGGGACGTGAACGGCTATGCCGAAGACGTTCTCATGGATGCCTATACCGAGGCCAGCAACGCCGGCGCCAAGGTGATCGGGTTGAACTTCACAGATTTGGAATATATGAACAGCTCCGGCATCGGCCTGTTGGTGACGTTGCTGATCCGCGTGCAGCGCAACAAACAGCGCCTGATGGCCTTCGGATTGAGCGACCACTATTGCCAGATTTTCCAGTTGACTCGTCTGGACGAGGCCATCTCGATCTTTGGAACGGAACAGGAAGCGCTGGCCTCTGCAGCGCTCAAGTAGGTGGAATGACGACCGGCGCCGCACGTTGTCGAAGAGGGCGCGCGGTGGTTGAACTTCGTTGTGGGATCGATTCCTCGCTGCGTCCGGCAGGACGCGAAGGAGCAGCAGAATGAATGAGACGCCCGAAGTTGAAGTCACAGAAGCTGAATCGGCGGAAGTTGAAGTTGCGGAAGTTGAAGTTCCAAAAGGCGGATCGCGCGACGCCGACCATTGGGCGCTGCCGGTCGATCATCTTTCCGTAGGCGAGTTGCCCGCGGATGCCATCAACCTGAATGTGCAAGGACGCCATCTGACCGGGCCGCTCAAGGGCTTTGGCCAGCTCTGGCAGAAAACCTATCGGGTTCGACTGCCAAACGCAGAGGTATCGGTCGTCGAACTCATCAAAGAGTGGAAGGCCAACTTCCCCAAGTTTTGGCCGGGCAACAATCGATTTTACGGCTCGCTGGCCGGCATCGCCCCCGGCGAAGTGGCCGTGCTCAATCTGGCCGGACCCGGCGGCTCGACCATCTCGACCGGCATCCTCGTGATCTACGCCGACGAGGAGTCCTTCTCCTTTATGACGCCCGAAGGCCATATCTTCGCCGGCATGAATACCTTCAGCGCACAGCAAGAAGGCGACGACATCGTGATCCAGATCCAGGTGCTGGTCCGCGCCAGCGACCCGCTCTACGAACTGGGCTGTCGGCTGGGCGTGGCGCACAAGCAGGAAGACCGCTTCTGGCAGGGGACGTTGCAGAACCTGGCCGCACGCTTCGGTGCGCCCGGCCTCGTGGTCGAACAGAAGACAGTCTGTGTCGACCCGCGGGTGCAGTGGTCCGAAGCCAGCAACATTTGGCACAATGCGGCGATCCGCACCGCGCTCGACACGCCCTTCCGGTTTATGCGCAAAACCTTCGGCAAGCCATAGCCGGGCAAACCACGACCATGTCACGGCAGATTGCTCTTCATGCACCCACTCTATGATGCTGTTGTCGTAGGGTCAGGTCCGAACGGCCTGGCCGCCGCGATCACCATGGCCCAGGCCGGTCGCAAGGTGCTGGTGATCGAAGGCGGGAAAACCATCGGCGGGGGACTGCGCACGCAGCCGCTCACCCTGCCCGGCTTCCGCCATGACATCTGTTCGGCCATCCATCCCCTGGGTCTTGCATCGCCCTTCTTCAAAAGCCTACCCTTGCACGAGTTCGGGCTGGAGTGGATCCAGCCTGAAGTTCCCGTTGCGCATCCGCTGGACGATGGCAGCGCGATGGCATTGCATCGCTCCATCGACGAGGCAGCCGCCTCGATCGGTCAAGACGGCGCGGCTTGGCGAAAGCTGATGGCTCCGCTGGTTGCAGATTGGGACGTACTCGCGCCGGCGATTCTCAGCCCGTTGCCGATTTCGAGACACCTACTGGCCTTGGCGCGCTTTGGCCTGTCTGCCATGCAGCCGGCGACCCTGTTGGCGCGAAACCTTTTCGACGGGCCGCGCGCCAGGGCGCTCTTCGGTGGGCTGGCGGCCCATTCGATCTTGCCCCTTGATCAACTGGCTACCGCATCGTTTGGCCTGGTGTTGGGAATTTTGGCCCATGCCGTCGGCTGGCCGCTGCCTCGTCATGGCTCACAGTCGATTGCCGATGCCATGACCGCGTACTTGCGCAGCCTGGGCGGCGACGTCGTGGCAGGTTGGCAGGTGGAAACCCTGGACGAACTCCCGAATGCGAAGACGATCCTCCTCGACATCACGCCGCGCCAACTTCTGGCCATGGCGGGAGATCGCCTGCCGGCGGGGTATCGACGCCAGTTATCGCGTTATCGTTACGGCGCGGCCGTCTTCAAGATCGACTACGCACTCTCTGGGCCGGTGCCGTGGAGAGCATCCGAATGCCGGCGCGCGGGCACGGTTCATGTCGGTGGAACGCTGGAGGAGATTGCCGCATCTGAACGAACCATCGGCCAGGGACGCGTGCCCGAACGCCCGTACGTCCTGGTCGCCCAGCAGAGCCTCTTCGACCCGACGCGCGCACCGGCGGGCCAGCAGACACTCTGGGCCTATTGTCATGTGCCCAACGGCTGCGACCTCGACGTAAGCGACCGGCTGGAGGCGCAGATCGAACGCTTTGCACCGGGGTTCCGCGACACGATCCTGGCGCGGCATGCCCACGGTCCTCGCAGCCTTGAAGTCTACAACCCCAACTATGTCGGCGGCGACATCAACGGCGGCGTCCAGGATCTGCGTCAGATGTGGACCCGGCCCGTTCCCCGATGGAACCCCTATTCGACGCCGCTCAAGGGCGTCTATCTCTGCTCGTCGGCCACACCGCCCGGCGGCGGCGTGCATGGCATGTGCGGCTATCACGCGGCGCAAGCAGCGTTGTCGCGAACATGACGCTCCAGCCCCAGGTCGACCGATCCGCATCGACGGCAAAGCTGGCTGGGCCGGTCCGTGCGCGATCCAAAACCTGCCTTCGACCGCAGCCATTCTGAGTGGTCTCGCCTTCACCGAAGCGGAAACCTCGCAGCAACCTCGCAGTTGAGCCTCGCATGTTTCATTCTTGAAGCAAATTTCTCCTTTCCAAACTATGCCTTTTCGCCCTCCTGTGCTACAGTTTGCAAGTTGGCCTGCAATCGTGCAGGTCGCACGACTTCATTCCGCACGGTGTGTGCGGCATGGATGGCTGAAGCCATCCATGCCAGAGCAGTTGTGGCAACAGGCGAGTTCCTCTTTGCGTCACGTGGGGTACGTGATGATCCAGGACAGGTCGGCTGTTGGCCTACAGGGTTAGCCGCCCGCAACGTCAGCGGCGCCCACGTCCGGG
>JAAUPU010000385.1 GCA_012032975.1 Caldilineaceae bacterium
CGCCGGTGAACTGCTCCTCCAGTTGACGGCTGCGGATGCCCAGCCGCTTCAACACTTCGTTGGCGGGCATCACCGTATCTGGCCAGGGCGGCGTGTCGAGCACCCCCTGGTCGATGATCTCAACGCCGGCCGCTTCCAGGATACGCCGAATTCTACCAATATCCGTCCAGCCCTCGTCGTGGGTGGCAAAGAAGTCTCGGTCGATAACCAGTTTGCGCATCCAATAGCCGACCTGGATGTTGTTGGGCATGGCGACGAAGACCAGGTTGCGGCTGGTGCGCACCAGTTCGCGCAAGAGACCCGCCGGGTTCTGGAGATACCAAAAGCCCCGCCCACTGCCAAGTCAGATCAAAGCTGTTGTCGGCAAAGGGAAGACGTCCCCAGCGCCCCGGTGGTACATACACCAGACCGACCGGCAGCCGCAGATCCTCCTGCCAAATGCGCCGCACCCCCGCGATGCGTTCGGCGTTGTCGTCCACCAGCGTCACATCAACACCCTGTCGTGCAAGGTTCACATCGTTGATGCCGCTGACGCCTGCCATACCATACAGCGGCGCCTCCAACACAGTGCGGATCTGATAGCGACGGCGCAACGCTTCCAGAAAATCGTTGAGCACAAAGCGCTCGTAGACCAAGCCCAACCCTTCGTTGTAGTCGGTCAGATAGCGCCGCCAACTCTCGGCCTCTTCCATCCCTGCTCCCTGCTTTTGGAAACCACCGTTCGTCGGCATCCCGCCGTTCGTCGGCATTAGAGTCTCTGGCATCAAGCTGTTCGCCTGACCTGTAATGTGTAGCCCGCGCGACCCACCACCTCGACCTGGTCACCGGCTGCAACCTCACCGGTCTCCAGTTCAGCGTTCCACCATTCGCCGGCCAGGAAGACGCTGCCCTCCTCGCCAGCCTGAAAACTTCCCTTGGCCCTGGCCATCTGTCCAACCAGCGCCTCGCTCCCGGTGCGGATCGGTCTCCGCTGGGCGGCCAGCGCCTTGCCGCCCGCCCAGATGGTGAAGCCGCCCAGAGACAACGCCAAGAGCAAGATAGTCGGCCACGGCATCTCCACGCCCGGCGCGTCGAAGAGCAACATCGCGCCCAACACGAACGCAATCATGCCGCCTACCGCCAGCAGGCCAAAGGTTGGCGTAAAGCCTCGGCAATAAAGAGCGCCAGAGCCACACCGATGAGCGCCAATCCCGCGAAATTGGCATCGAGCTGGCCCAGCGCATAGAACGCCAACAGCAGCGAAATGACGCCAACGATGCCGGGCACGCCCACGCCCGGCGTGCGTACTTCAGCGATGATGCCCAACAGCCCTATAGTGAAGAGGATAGAGGCGATGGCCGGGTCGCTGATAAAATTGAGGAAGCGCTGAAGCGGCGACAGCTCGATGGACTCCACGTCGGCCTCCGCGGTCTGCAACAGCTGCGGCTCCCCGTTGACAACCACCTCAAAGCCATCCAACTGCTGGAGCAGTTCGTCCAGATCGGCGGAGATGAAGTCGACGACGCCCAACGTCAATGCCTGTTGCGCGGTCGCGGCTTCGGCATCTTGGACCGCGGCAATGGCCCAGCGGGTCGCTCCTCGCCGCGGCGCTCGGCCAGATTTTCGATGTCCGCGCTGAGGATGTTCTTGACTTTGGCCTCCATGGTTTCGCCTACATCCTCGCCGCCGCTGCCCACCGGGCTGGCCGCACCGATGCTTGCTCCGGGCGCCATGGAGGACGCATGGCCCGCCAACGTTATGAAGGTGCCTGCGCTGCCGGCATGGGCGCCGGTGGGCGCGACATACACAACGATGGGGACAGGCGAAACAAGCATCTTCTGCACAATCGATTTGGTGATGTTGACGCTTCCACCAGGCGTATCCAATTGAAGCACCAGCACGCCTGCGCCTTCGGCCAATGCAGTCTGGATGCCATCCTCAATATATCTTTCCAATACAGGCGTGACTGCACCCTCAAAAGTCAGCACATAAATGGGTGTGCGTTCTCCCTGGGCATGTAAAATCGGCTGGCGCACCCAATGCAGCCAGCCCACCACAGCCAGTATGATCATGCCAAAGTAAAAAGGTCGGAGTCGTCCCATTGTCGGCTTTCTCCTCCGGGTTGCCTCTCGAACAAGCGTCCAGGTCAAGTGGCCGACACCAGCGCGTCTCGCGTCTTGACCGATGCCACCGCGGTCAACATTTCTTCTACAGATTGTCGCCCGGCAGCAGATTCCGCACCTAGCATCTGCACCAATTCCAGGACGCGCTCTTCACGGTCCAACTGCTTGACCACAGTCGTCGTTCGTTCCTGGCCACCTGTGAACGTCACCTGCTTGTTGACGGTGAAATGCTGGTCGCCAAACGCGGCCAGTTGCGGAAGATGGGTGATGCAGAGCACCTGGTGCATTCCGGCGTCATCAGAAGCACTGCTCGGCGCACCAAGTCCGGTCAGATTCCACAGTTTCTCGCCCACAACGCCACCCACGCGCCCCCCGATCCCCTGGTCGATCTCGTCAAAGATCAGCGTGGGCGTAGCATCGGCGCGAGTCAAGACCGATTTCAGCGCCAACATCAGACGGGCTGTCTCCCCTCCAGACGCGACCTTAACCATTGGCTTGAGCGGTTCGCCCGGGTTGGCGCTGACCAGGAATTCGACCTGGTCGATGCCGCTGCTGCTGAAGGCCACCCGTCTCCCATCGGCCAAATAGACCCCATCCTCGCGCAGGCTCTGGGTCATCGAGACGCCAAATTGGGCGCGCTCCATGCGCAGATCGGCCAATTCGACTTCCACCTGGCGCGCCAACTTCTCGCCAGCGACGGTGCGCTGCTCACTCAGCTCTGCTGCCAGCGCACCGATCTTGTGGAGCAACGCATCTTCCTCTTGCTCCAGACCGGCGGTTCTAACCTCCCAATTGCTGAGTTCGTCCAACTCGGCCTGGGCGCGGGCGCCAAAGATGAGAATCTGCTCGATGGTGTCGCCATATTTTCGCTTGAGATTGGCGATCAGCTCCAGTCGGTCTTCCACTTCTGTAAGCCGTTCTGGGTTGAATTCCAACTGGTCGGCGTAATCCTCCAGCTGGCGCGCCAGATCGGCGAATTGCTCAAGCAGTCCTTGTGCATCGTTTGCCAGAGGGTCCATATCAGGGTCGATACGCGCCAATCGTTCCATCCGACCGACGGCCTCGCTGATCTGGTCCAGAGCGCCGGGCAGTTCGCCTTCGCCTTCAGTCAAAATCAACCCGGCAGACTGCGCCAGTTTGAGCAACGCTTCTGCATTGCTCAAACGACGGCGTTCGCCTTCCAGATCTGCTTCCTCGCCGGCTGGAGTAGGCCGCGGCGATCTCATCAGCCTGAAGCTAAGCAGATCCAGGCGCTGCGCAATCGTGCGCGCGTCCTGACGCAGACGCTGCAACTCGGCGCGCACGGTACGCAGTCTGGTCACTTCGGCGCCGACCGTGGCCAGCAAGGATTGAAGGCCCGCATACCGGTCCAGCAGACGAAGGTGGGTGCGTGGGCGCAACAGGTTCAGATGTTCGCCCTGTCCGTGGACGTCGATCAATTGACCGGCGAGATCGGCCAATGTCTGAAGGTTGGCCATGCGGCCGTTGACCCGGCAAATATTGCGACCATTCAGCCGCACCTCGCGACTAAGCAGGAGCCAGTCGGCATCGCCTGGCTCGTCCAGCCCTTGGGCCTCCAGCAACTGCTGAATCTCGGCAGCGATCTCGCCGTTTGGAGGCAACCGGAAGGTCGCCTCGATTTCGGCCAAGTCGCTGCCGGCGCGCACCCATTCTGCTGTAGCGCGGTCCCCCAACAGCAGTCCCAAGGCATCAATAATGATCGATTTGCCTGCTCCTGTTTCACCGGTCAGGATGTTCAGACCGGCCTCAAAGGTCAGCTGCAGATCGTCAATAATAGCGAAATTGCGAATGTGTAACTCTGTCAACATAGCATCGATTATTTTAGCACAGTGCGCCAGTATCGCGAACCAATTCCGCAAAGGGAAGTGCGAGACCCCATCTTCCAGTATTGGCGCTTGGCAACCAAATCGCCAGTTCAAACGCGGCGTGTAGACCGTTCGCCAACAGCCGCTGGAAACGCAGGTTGCAATCGCCAGTTGCAACCATAGGACGTTCAGAATTTGGAAAATTTGCAGCGTTCAGCGGAATGCGATAAGATGAGTCAATATACCGGCTTTGCTAAACTGAGTGCAGTTGATTGATAGTCACGAGGAGATCGTATGCCACTTCCAGGTCCACTTGAGCTAGTACTGATTTTGGTGATTGTCGCCATGCTCTTCGGCGTGGGCAAGTTGCCCGAAGTGTTCGGCGCAGTTGGCAAAGGCATCCGCGAGTTCCGCAAAGAGTCTTCGGTTGAAGACACAAAGAAGGGCGCGACCGCCGAGGTAGAAGCAGAAGAGAGCAGCAACGCTCCTGTTATCGCCGAAAGCACGCCTGATACCACCAAAGCCACTAGCTAAACAATACCCCACCCATCGTTGTCGCGTTTTGGTTAGCCACGCTCTGGTGACATGTTGCTGACCTGAGTAGGTCGCGGACTGCTGAATAGCTCCGAAACCAGCCGACTTCACCATCCAATCACAACACTGCATTGCCCCTAACCCG
>JAAUPU010000386.1 GCA_012032975.1 Caldilineaceae bacterium
TTGACGATCATGGGTCGCTCGATGAGCTGTCGTTGGAGCAGATCGATCATGCTCCTGGCGACAAGCTGGCTGAGGAAGAATGGACCTTTGAGGTTGACATCCATGACCTCGTCATAGCTCTCTTCGGTCGTCTCCAAGAGGTCCAGCCGCACACGCGGCGCCATGCCCGCGTTGTTGACCAGCAGGTCGATGCGGCCCAGCCGGCTCAAGGTTTCCTCCATCAGCCTCTTGCGGTCGTCCGGGCTGGAGATGTCCGCCTGCACAGCCAGCGCTTGAGGTGCGCCGGCCGCTTCGGCCTCGCGCACCGCATCGGCGGCGGCATCCTGGTTGCCGCGATAGTTGACCACCACGGACCAGCCCAAGCGGGCCAATGCCAGGGTGATGCCACGCCCAATGCCCCGGCCACCTCCGGTGATCAGTGCCACTTTGTTATTCATAGCCCAACACCTTGCTGACTGCTTCGAGGAAGAAATATTCGCCCCACATCACACTCTCGTCCACGCCCAGCCCCCTGCGCTCGTGATACATGCCATGCTTGAGAATGCCTTCCCAGCCCGGTGTATCGATGGCCAAAAACTCTGGTCCGGTCAGGGTATCGACGATCTGGAGCGCGTAGTCGTGATAGAGTCGGCTGGCCGCGGCATCGCCGGTGAGCTTCGCCAACTGGAGCAGGCCGCTGGCCGCGATGGCCGCGGCTGAACTCTCGTAGGGCGAGTCGGGATTGCCCTCATCCCAGTCGTTGGGCGGAACGCCATGCGCTGGCGTCTGCTCGATGTAGAAGTTGGCGCAGGCTTCGGCAGTCTGGAGATAGCGCACATCCTGGGTAAATGTGTAGGCCGTGCCAAAGCCATAGAGCGCCCACGTCAGCCCGCGCGCCCAGGCCGAATCGTCGCGCCATCCCTGGTGGGTGCTCTGGCGGAGAAACTCGCCGCTCTCCAGGTCGAAAAGACCTTCGTGCGCCGTGCTGCCATCCCCGCGCACCAATGTGCGCCGGGTGGTCAAACAGTGTTGGTTGGCGATGCGCAGCAGCTTTTCGTCGCCGGTCTGCAGCGCGGCGTAGAAGATGATGCCGACATTCATCATGATGTCGATGAAGAGGCTCTCGTCGGCCACGAATGAGCGCAAATATTGGCCCTTTTCCTTGAAGCGCAGCCCCATGGTTTGGCCGGCGTGGATCACCGTCGCGTTGAGGAGCGGATCGCCGGTGAGGTCGAACCATCGCTTCCAGGTGGACCAGAAGACAAAGCCCAGATCGTGGACATCGCGGTCATCCTTGCGATGTTCGACCAGCCGCGAATAGTGTTCGGCCTTCTCACGCCAATACGGTTCCCCCGTGTGCTGATAGAGCAGCCACAATTGTCCGCCGAGAAAGCCCTCGCACCAGTTCGTCCATGCTTCCCCGGAATGGCGCCATTTGCCGCCCTGGGTGTACATGGGAAAGAAATCGGGGTGGCTCTCGATCAGTTGGCGCAACTGCGTGCCGGCAAAGGCCATCGTGTTCTGACATTTACGCTCGAGTTCAACTCTGTTTACCATGCCATGCCTTCCCTATTCTTCAACGTAGCTTTCGGGCGCAACCAGTTGCCCACTTTTTGTCAGGTAGTCAAGATATGCATCCAACGCCAGCCGGTTGTGCTGGCGGATTACATCAGCGACCACGCCAGGGTCACGCGTGCGCAGCGCGGCCAACATCTGCCAGTGCTCCCGTTGCGCATGTTTGACTCGCGCGCCGCTGACCTCCTCCAGATAGTGGCGGCGCAGCCTCTTCCAGTGGTCGAGGACTTGCTTCATGACGCTGGCGACCAGAGTCATGCCAGCCACTTCGCAGATCATGCCATGCAGGCGCACATTGTCGTCGGACCACGCCTCCAGGTCGTCGACGTTGCCATCCATGCGACGGATCAGCGCCTCCAGTTCTGCCAGCTCTTTTTCGCTCATGACCAGGCAGGCACTTTGGCTGCTGACGATTTCCGACGCCTCCAGCAAGGCAAATACCTCGCGGATCAGCCCGGCATGGATCTCGGTGACGTGTGCGCCAACGAACGGCTCGATGGTGACGAAGCCGTCATGCTGAAGCTGCTGCAAAGCCTCGCGCACGGGGATGGGGCTGACGCCCAGACGCTCGGCCAGGTCGTCGATGATTACCCGCTGGCCCGGGGGCAAGTGGCCTTCGAGAATCTCCTCGCGCAGGCTTTCATAGACAAATTCTTTCTTGCTTCCATGAACCATGTTGCTGGCCATTGGCTGCTCCTGAGAATCGTCTGGGGTGGCGGCGTGGATAGGGGTGGAGGGCTTGCGCTGTTTGAATCGGAAAACGCACCGGCGTTGCGACGCTCTCTTCCTATATGATATATTGTCGAGTATATGCCACGCAGCGCGCGACTGTCAAACGCCTGGCGTCAGAGGGCAGATCAAAAATGGGGCAGCGCCCCAACCAGGGGCCGTTTTAATGGACGAAGGCCGAGTGAGTGGACGATCTATCCACATCGGCGGAATTGTGCAAGGGGTGGGATTCCGCCCCTTCGTCTACAACCTCGCCCAGAAGCTGGGCGTCGGCGGCTGGGTGATGAACAGCTCCGCCGGCGTCGAGATAGTGGCCTTTGCCACGCCAGCCGCGCTAGAGCGCTTCGTCGCGGCGCTAGGTCAGGAGGCGCCGCCGCTGGCCTCCATCGACCGGTTGACTGTTGTGCCGCTGGAGCTGCCGGCGGGGATCCCCGACATTCTTTGAGATCCGCCACTCCGAGCAGGCGCACGGTGCGCCGACGCACGGCGGGACCATGCACTCTGCGCCCACGCCGGTCTCGCCCGACATCGGCCTCTGCGACGATTGCCGTCTCGAGTTGCTCGACCCGGCAGACCGGCGCTTTCGCTATCCCTTCATCAACTGCACCAACTGCGGCCCGCGTTTCACCATCCTCCGCGACATCCCCTACGACCGACCGATGACGACTATGGATAGTTTTACGCTGTGTGCTGCCTGTCGCGCCGAATACGACTCGCCCAGCGACCGCCGCTTCCACGCCCAGCCGAATGCCTGCTCCGCATGTGGGCCTCAGCTCCAATACCGCCACAGTGGTTCGCCAGAGCAGATCGCCGCCATCGGGGATGATGCCCTGCGCCTGGCCCAGTCTGAACTGCTGGCCGGCCGCATCGTTGCCATCAAGGGACTGGGTCGGCTTTACACCTGGCCTGTGATGACGGCCAACGATGCTGCCGTCGCCCGGTTGCGGGCGCGCAAGGGGCGCGACGCCAAACCGCTGGCCGTGATGGCGCGCGACCTTCACGCGGTTGGCAATCAGCAGCAAGTTCTCCGGCTTGACGTCCAGGTGCTGGAGCGAATGATCCGAGTACAGAAAGTCCAATGCATCCGCGACGTCGCGCAAGTAGGCCAGAGGATCGACGCCGACGGCGCTGGCAGGAGATGACGATGGAGTAGATGATCGCCGAACGCTGCCCGGCGTCGGGATGGCCGACGAACAGCCAGTTCTTCTTGCCGATGGCGGAGGGCCGGATCGCGTTTTCGACCAGGTTATTGTCCAACCGAGTTTGCCCGTGCTCCAGATGGCGGGTGAGTGGCGCCCAGTACCGCAGGAGGTAATCACAGGCCTTGCCCAGACCGGACTTCGGGAGCACGCGCATGCGCAATCTCTTTCTCAATACGGGCCACGGCACACTCGGTTGGACATTGGCCTGCGGGTCCGGGCGTGCATTCGTCGACCTGATCGAAGGCCGGGCTCCGGAGGTGGAGTTCATGCCGTAGTGCTGCATCGAGGGAGCTCAGCGAGCTGGCTACCGGGGCTCGTACTCGTCGGTGGTCAAGCATTTGCAGCCTCGACGGAGCGCTTGGCGCCCGGAGCAGGAGCCGACGGTACGATTCGAAACCAAGCCCGGAGAGCAAGCTCAGGTGGACTGGGGCTCGACCTGGATCTACTTGGGCGACCAACGGGTCCGAGTACATCTGTTCACGATGGTGCTGGGTTACAGCCGGCGACTGTTCGCCCGCGGGTATCCCAGCGAGGGCCTGGGCTCGTTGCTGGACGGCCACGAAAGGGCCTTCGAGCACTTTGGGGGCCGGACCGAGACGATCCTCTACGACAACCCGCGGACGATTGTCCTGTCCAAGGATGAGGCCTCCGGGCAAGTGCAGTGGAACGCTACGTTCAAGGACCGGATGGACTTCTACGGGGTCGAGATCCGGCTGTGCCGGTTCTATCGGGCGCAGACCAAGGGCAAGGTGGAGAGCGGGGTCAAGTACGTCAAACGCAATGCACTGGCGGGTCGCCGATTCCGGGATCTCGACGAACTCAATGCGTGGCTGGAGCTGTGGTCGCTCCATGTCGCCGATCAGCGCATCCACGGTACGACCCACGAGCGACCGAAGGACCGATTCGAGCGCTCGGAGCGTGCGGTCCTCGTGCCGGTAGAGGCACGGCCCCCAGCGGTGCGGGAGCGGGTGGAGACGAGGATCGTGCCGCGGGATGGCCTGGTGGCGGTCGACACCAACCGCTACCCGGTGCCTTTGGAGTGGGCAGGTCGGACGGTGGAGGTATCAGTCCGCCAGCAGGCCGTGTGGTTTCGTCTCGACGGGGCGGACCCG
>JAAUPU010000387.1 GCA_012032975.1 Caldilineaceae bacterium
ATCCACCATGGGAACCCCTCTGCGCCAAAGAGGAAGCCCTCGCCAAACGGGTTGTTGACATGTTTGATAATAATCTCGCCGCCAATCGCGATCGTCGCGGCGATAAACTGGACCAGATACTGAGGTCCGCTCTTCCAGTCATAGCGGTCGTCCAGGAAGCCAGCGATCACGCAGAAGAGACTGCCGGCCAAAAGAGCGAGCAGACGGCCTGTTTCGTTTGGGTCATTGCGCGGGGGCAACCAACTGTTGAGCGCCGGCCAGAAGGTTGGCAGGCTCAACAACAGTGCGATGGTGAGAAAAAAGGCGAGGAAAAGAGCGAGACCGCCGGTTCGGGGAATGACACCCGTGTGTCGACGCCGGCCACCGGGCCGATCCACGAGGCCCCAGCGCAATCCGAGCCATCCAGCAACCGGGGTCAGAAGAGCGGCGAGCAGCGCAGCGCAGAGGCAAACAAGCAGAAAAGTCACGGTCAATCGCCCGAGGCACGACCTCGATAGTTCTCTTTGCCCCACCACAGCCCTGCGCTGGAGTGGCGCATTATGGGCGCATACTGGTCAACGTGCGCGGAAAGGCAATAGTCTCTCGCACGTGGTCCAAACCACAGACCCACGCCACCGTGCGCTCGATCCCCAAGCCGAAGCCGCTGTGGACCACCGAACCATACTGGCGCAGGTCTACATACCAATCGTAGACTTCGCGGGGCAAATTGTGATGGGCGATGGCGGCGATCAACTTCTCTGGGTCGCTCATGCGCTCGCTGCCGCCGATGATCTCGCCGTACCCTTCCGGCGCCAGCAGGTCAGCGCTGCGGCAGACTTCGGGACGGCCTGGCTCCGGCTCCATGTAAAAAGCTTTGACCTGGGAGGGGAAATGATGCACGAAGACTGGTTTGTCGAATTGCGCAGCGATGTAGGTTTCGTGCGGGCTGCCAAAGTCATCGCCCCACGTCATCGGCGGGAGCGGATCGTCATATCCGGGAACCAGTTCGCCTGCGGCGGCGGCCGTGTTCACCATTGCCACAGCGTCATCGTAATGCAGACGCGGGAAGGGCGGCGTCACCTGTTGCAGATGGCTGATATCTCGCTCCAGCAAAGCCAGCTCTGCGTTGCATTCGCGCAGGCAGCGCTGCACGATGTGCGAGACAAATTGCTCCTCGATCTCCAGCAGTTGCCCCAGATCGCAGAAAGCGATCTCCGGCTCGACCATCCAAAATTCCTGCAAGTGACGCCGCGTCTTGCTTTTTTCGGCGCGAAAGGTGGGGCCAAAACAGTAGACCTTGCCAAAGGCAAAGATGTTGGCCTCGTTGTAGAGCTGCCCCGTTTGGGCCAGGAAGGCCGGCTCACCATGATAGTCGACTTCGAAGAGCGTGGAGGTGCCTTCTGCCGCGGCTGGCGTCAGGATCGGCGTGTCCACGTTCAGGAAGCCGTTGCCATCCAGCCATTCGCGCACCGCGGAGACGATCACCGCGCGCACCCGCATGATGGCCCACTGCCGCGACGAGCGCAGCCATAGATGGCGGTTCTGCATCAAGAATTCGACGCCATGTTCTTTGGGCGAAATCGGGTAGGCTTCGGCAAGTTGTATCACCTGCACACTGCGCACATCGATTTCGTGACCGCCGGGGATGCCAGGCGCCCGCTCATCGGCTTTGACAACACCGGTGACGAGCAAGCTGCTCTCCTGGGTCAATGCTCGGCTTGCCTCGAACTCCTCTTCGCTGACGTTGCCCTTGAAGACCACAGCCTGACAGATGCCCGATCCATCTCGCACCTGCAAGAAGACGAGCCGTCCTTTGCCGGTTTTGTGATAGAGCCAGCCTTGAAGCGTGACTTCTTGATCGACAAATTGGTTCAGGTCGCGAATCGCCACCACCGTCATTGCGTATTCTCCGTGTTGTTCGCGTTGGCGCCGCTATCAACGGAGCCGCTGGAATCGCCATTTTCGCCGCCGACGTCAGCGCCCAGAGTCTCGTCATATTCTGCATCGTCTTCGCCGTAGTCCCAGTCGGTAACCGGCTGACGCACCCGCTCTACAAAAAGCGGCGACAGGTCGATGCGAAAGTCATCCAAAGTCCGGCTCACGCTCGAAAAATGATCAGGTCGAAATTCGTAGGCATTGTCGCGAGTATCGGCGCGCACCACATGGGTATAAATAAAGACAGATTCCGGCGCGACATAGTCAAGCTCGATCGAGGTGGTCGTATTTTGCGACGGTGCGCTCTCCCCGCCGCCCCTACGTCGAGATCGCGAGCGGCGTCGGCGTCGGCGCGTCGGCTGCTCCGAAGCGGCAGTATCGGTGCTCTTGCCCCGTGCGGATGGTTCTTTTGCATTCGCTTGCCCCGCCTGGGTATTCGCCTGGTCATCGCTCTTGCGCGGCTTTCGGCGACGGCGAAAGTACTTGCGCCGAGGTGACTTTCGATTGTCGCTGTTGCTGCCGCCTTGGTTGCCAGAATCCTTGTTTTCGCTCATTTTCCCACCTTGTTCTCGCACGTCGAACATCGACGCGCCTCTAGCTTTCATTGCCGTCTACGGAACGGCGACAGTATCCATGACCTTGTCCTGGCTGTCCAACAGCCGGGCGGTGACCCCGCTGCGCCAGATCGCCTCGCTCTGGGTCCAGAAGAGATCGATGCTTGTATCCTCACCCGACCCGCTGTGGATGCGCAAGCTGCTGCCGGGAAAGAGCGGCGAATTGCCAAAGACATAGACCCGGTCCCCCCTCACGCTCAAAACGCCATCCCTGTAGATTGACTGCGATGTTGCTTTCGTTCACGATCAAGACTTGCTCGCTGGCAAGGTCACCCGCCCCTTCGAACCGTGCGATCTGAACCCCCTGTGCAACCACCGTTGGCGATGCTGTCGGTGTGCCGGCAGCCGCTGTCTGCGTTGAGCCGCGTGCAGGAATCGTCAGCCGCTGGCCGGAAAAGACAAAATCCGGGTTGGTCAACCCATTGGCTTTCACAATGTCATCAACGGTGACACCGAACTTGCCTGCAATGCTGAGCAGGCTGTCGCCGGCTTCCACGACGTAGGGTTCTCCCTCGTCGCTTTCCTCACCCACTGCCTGGCTATCCGCTGCGGGGGGCGCGACAGACTGTTCAGGCGCGCTGACTGTTGCAGTTGGCTCGACAATCGGAGCGGGCGCGGCCAGGACCGGAGCTGGACCGGGTGTAAAAATCGCGGCCAACTCCTCTGGGTCGGGTCGTCGCGCCTCAATTGCCCAAGCGACGCCCAGGGCGACGGCCAGACTCACAAGGGCATTGACCAAAATGACGAAGGCTAATTGGCGACGATTCATCAACCTGTCGAATCCAAGTTTGCAGATGGCGACCGGCACGACGAGCATCCGGCGCACCAAATTGTAGCACACTCACGTACAGTTGTCATGACAACCGCTCCATTTTTCTTGGAGCAGACCGAGCCTCGCTGAACCAAGATGGGGCCAGGATCAAGCCACAGCCGGGTGGACTGATCGGATTTCCATCAGCGTTGCGTGCGCCGGTTCTGCGAAAAACGGCTGGCAGTGAGAGCCGGGTCACTTTGAAATCGACCCATATTCACGTAGAATCAAGTAATTTCACAGCCCGAACACCATTCTTGGAAACGACATGATTGAATCAACCCCAAAATCCAACAAGTCATCGACCCACATCTTCTGGATCGTCAGCGCAATTTTCGGTCTGCTTCTGGTGGGGTGCATTGTACTCTTCTCGGCAGGCATCTTTTTGCTGACCGAGAGCAGTGAGACGTCGGCTCCCGCGCCGCCAACGCCCCGCATCGTCGATACATCCGACCGCAGATCATCGTTGCCAGCAGCCATTCCCACGGTGGCAGTTGTCATGGCTGCGCCAGAGGGCGGCATGGACTATGAGACTGCCACGCTGGTCAACATCTATGCGCAGGTTAACCCGTCCGTGGTCAATGTCACCGTGCTAGGAGACGGCAGTGCGCTCCTTGACGAGGGCGATGCCAGACCCGATGCTGAACCGGACGAGCTTTTTCGGTATAGCAGTGGCTCCGGCTTTGTGTGGGACACGCTTGGCCACATCGTCACCAACAATCATGTCGTCGATGAGGCCGCTCAGGTCCAGGTCACCTTTGCCGATGGCGCGGTCGCCATCGCCCAGGTAGTCGGCGCCAACGAAGACAGCGACATTGCGGTGTTGCGCATCGACCCGGAAGGTTATCCGCTGGCGCCCATCCGGCGAGGGAAGATGGATGATGTTCGGGTGGGTGTGCGCGTGGCTGCCATCGGCAATCCCTTTGGGCTGGAAGGCACGTTGACCACGGGCATCGTCAGCGCCATCGGGCGCTCGATCCCGGCGCGTGGTGGCTTCAGCATCCCCGATTCGATCCAGACCGATGCAGCCATCAACCCAGGCAATTCGGGTGGGCCGTTGCTCAACGAACGGGGCGAGCTGATCGGCATCAACGCCCAGATTCGGTCCGAAGTGCGGGCCAACAGCGGCGTCGGTTTTGCCATTCCGGTGACCATCGTCGAGCGGGTCGTCCCCATGCTGATTGAAACGGCGTCTATGAGCACAGTTTCCTGGGTGTCAGCGGCGGCACCTTTAGCCCG
>JAAUPU010000388.1 GCA_012032975.1 Caldilineaceae bacterium
AAAGAATCAGCATGAAAGCGCTGCAGCGCAGATAATCCATCGGAGGCCACAGTCACCCGGTATTCTGCCTTTTCGAGCGACAGTTTCAGCAATTCTTGAAGCGAAGGTTCATCCTCTACGACCAAAATGTGTACGCCTCCGGTGCGTCCAGCGTGTTTGGGCGTCCCTTCCATATCGTTGTGGTCATCCATGCTTAGTGCTTTTCCATGACGAGGGTTTGGAATCGGATGGCCTGCAAATGGCACAAGGCAATGGCGACGCCGTCGGCCGCGTCATCTGGCTGTGGAATCTCATTCAGATCCAGGAGCCGTCTGACCATTTCTTGGATCTGTTGTTTATCTGCGCTGCCGTATCCAGAGATCGCCTGTTTCACTTCGGCTGGTGTGTACTCGGCCAGGGTTACGCCGCTCTGCGCTGCGGCCAGCAACGCAACGCCGCGCGCTTGACCGACAGTGATCGCGGTCGTTACATTGCGTCCAAAAAAGAGCTTTTCAATGGCCACCTCGTCGGGGCGAAATTCCCGGATGAGTCCTGTCAGATCCTGAAAAATTTCCAACAGACGCAGATGCATGGCCTGCTGTGGGTCGGTGCGGATCACACCGCAGGCCAGCAACTCAAAGTGGCCGTCGACCGTCTGACCAACCACACCGTAACCGGTACTCGCCGTCCCCGGGTCGATCCCCAGGACGACGCGTTCCAACAAAACAGGATCTTCTGCGATGGCTTCACCCTTGTCCCAAGAACAGCTTCTTCGTGACCATCTCCCGCTTAGCCGCGCATCAGGCAAACTGCGCGACGAGTTCGTCGGTCAACTCCAGGTTGTGATAGACCTCAGTAATATCGTCCAGATCCTCAAGCGCCGCCACGACATCCAGGACGCTTCTTGCCTCGTCCGCCGTCAGCTCAAGCGTTGAATTCGGTTTCATGATCAGCTTGGCTTCATCGGGTTCAAAGCCGGCATTGGAGAGCGCC
Organism: Caldilineaceae bacterium; assembly: GCA_012032975.1. The sequence goes on from JAAUPU010000388.1 coordinate 973, forward strand.
TGGCTTACCTGGGCAAAGTCGTTGCGCTCGGTATAGATTTCGACGACGTCATCGCCGACCAAGACATCGTCTGCGCCCGCTTCGAGGCGCCATCGACGAGGTCGTCGGGTCGGATCTCCCCGCGGCTCGTCGTTCTGATCGAACAGGTTGTAGACGATATAGCCGGTGGACGTAAACTGCCACGCCACCGAACCGGGTTCGCCAAGGTTGCCGCCAGACCGGGTGAAGATTCTGCGGATGTCGGCAATCGTGCGATTGCGGTTGTCGGTCAGACAGTCGAGCATGACGGCCACGCCATTGGGTCCGTAGCCTTCATAGGAGACCTCTTCGATCTCTGCTCCATCCTTGTCTAGCCCGGCGCCCCGGCGGATCGCCCGTTCGATGTTGTCCTTGGGCATGTTTTCGGTGCGTGCGCGCTCGACCGCAAGCCGTAGCGTGAAGTTGGTGGTCGGGTCCGCCCCAGAGCGCGCGGCAATCTGGATCTCGCGGGCCAGCCTGGTGAAGACTTTACCTCGCGCGGCGTCTGCTGCGCCCTTTTTTCGTTTGATTGTGGACCACTTGGAATGGCCAGACATTTCGTTTTTCCTTTCGTCAACCGACCAAGTGGCGTGGGTCGGTGCAATCTTTTTCGAGCATACCTCACTCAATTATGGCATAGTTCCAGACAACCGACCAAGGCGATAGCCAAAGACTTTTGGTTCTTCAAAGAATCGTAGCGAATCAACCTCTTCTGGAATGCAAGCGTGGTTGACCTGAATGTCTAACAAGAATCGAAAGCCTGGCCTGTGGCTCGCCCCAGTTTATCCAGATTCCGCCAGCGGGGCCGGCACCGTTGCGACTGTGGTCTGGTCTGTCGGCGAATGCTGTTGCGCCGCCCGGATGAAGGCCACAAAGAGAGGATGCGGGCTGTTTGGCCGGCTCTTGAATTCCGGGTGAAACTGGCTGCCGACCATAAACGGATGGTCGCGAAGTTCGGAAATTTCGACCAGACGTCCATCTGGCGACAGACCGCTGAAGACCAACCCGTGGGCTTCCAGCTCCGCGCGGAAGTGATTGTTAAACTCGAACCGGTGTCGATGCCGCTCGTGGATAATCTCGCCAAAGCCCTGTGCCTGATACGCCGCCGCCGCTGCCGTGCCGGGTATCAGTTGGCAATCGTATGTGCCCAGCCGCATGGTGCCGCCCATGTCGGCGATGTCCCGCTGGTCGGGCATCAGGTCGATGATGGGGTATTCACAACTGATGTCGAACTCTGTGCTGTTGGGTTCATCGCTCTGAAAGATCTCTCGCGCCAGTTCGATACACATGACCTGCATCCCAAGACAGAGACCCAGGTAGGGTGTTTTGTGTTCTCGGGCGTAGCGCGCGGCCACGACTTTGCCCTCGATGCCGCGATAGCCAAAGCCGCCTGGCACGACGATCCCCTGGACGTGGTCGAAGGCGTTCAGATTCCGTCCTTTTTCTAGATCTTCGGAACTGATCCACTCGATCTCGACATCGACGCCGCACGCCAGGCCCGCATGGATCAACGCCTCCTTCACGCTCAAGTAGGCGTCCTCCAGCTCGACATACTTGCCGACAAGACCGATTCGCAGCACCGGCTTGTCGCGGAGCGCGTCGGTGACAAAGCGCGTCCAATTGGCCAATCCTTCGCTTGGCTCGCGGCGCACCGTCAGGCTGAGCTGTTTGACCAGCCATTCTCCCAATCCCGATGCTTCCAGGCTCAATGGCACAGCATAGATGGTATCCGCCGTGACCAGCGGGATGACGGCGGCTTGCTCCACGTCGCAGAAGAGTGCGATCTTGGCCAGCACATCGTCCTCTACCGAGTGGTCGCTGCGCAGCGCGATCACATCGGGTTGGATGCCGATCCCGCGCAGCTCGCGCACGCTGTGCTGGGTTGGCTTGGTCTTGAGCTCCTTGCTCGCCGCCAGATAGGGTAACCAGGTCACATGGATGTAGAGTGTATTATCGCGGCCCACGTCTTTGCGCATCTGGCGGATTGCTTCGAGAAATGGCAACCCTTCGATGTCGCCCACTGTGCCGCCGATCTCGACCAGGACAACGTCGGCATGGGTCGTCCGTGCGACCAGTCCGATGCGCCGTTTGATCTCGTTGGTGACGTGGGGGATGACCTGGATCGTGCCGCCCAGGTAGTCGCCGTGGCGCTCTTGCTCGATGACAAAGTTGTAGATCTGCCCGCTGGTGACATTGCTCAGCTTGCTCAGATTTTCATCGACAAACCGCTCGTAATGGCCAAGATCCAGGTCGGTCTCGGCGCCATCTTCCGTGACAAAGACCTCGCCATGTTGATAGGGCGACATGGTGCCTGGATCGACATTGAGGTAGGGGTCCAACTTCATCGTCGCCACGCTAACACCCCTCGCCTTGAGGATGCGTCCAACGGAGGCGACCGTCACCCCTTTGCCGAGACCGGAAAGCACGCCTCCGGTCACAAATATGTACTGTGTCATGGTTGCCTCACGATCGCTTTTCGCAAAGGATTCATCGCAGATACTCGCGCAGAGTGGTCTCACTCGCACGGTCTCATTCGCCGGGAATTTTCTGAGCGAGAGTATACCATGAAGCCTACAGAAGCGCGCGACGTACGTCGGCCTTTTGCATCCGCTGAGCCGGGAGGTAAAGGGAGGCTGGAACTGGAAAGTTGGCCATAAGCAGATGCAGCACATTGAGATGATCGACCAACATTTGGTATCATGAAACTGTTCTGATTGGCCAGCAAGCCTACCCGTCGAGGCCCACAATACCACCGCTATCTTCCCTGACGAGTTTTCGTTGATCCATGTGTTACAAAGGCGATACACCCATATGGAAAAGCAACAACCCAAAATCTTGGTTGATCTCCACACGCACAGCAGTTGCTCCGACGGCACCGACTCGCCGAGAGAATTGGTCGAGCGGGCTGCCCAGCTTGGCATCCTTGTGTTGGCGCTGACTGACCACGACACGGTGCGAGGGATCGACGAAGCCCTCGCGGCTGGCGCAGCCCACGACGTTCAGATCGTGCCTGCGCTGGAGTTTAGCACCAGGAACGAGCCAGACCGGGATTTCTCCGAGATCAATATCCTGGCCTATGGCATCCGCCATGACGACGCCGACCTGCTCGACCTCCTCGATCGTGTGCTGGAAAGTCGCATCGAGCAGAAAATACGCCAGGTCGAACGGCTGCAATCGTATGGCGTCCGGGTTCCGGTAGACGAAGTATTGGCCGAATCAAAAGGCGTGCCGGGGCGCGTCCACATTGCTGAAGTCGCATTACGCCACAATCCTGAACGATTTCGCACGATCAACGATGTCTTCGACCAATTTCTGACCATCGGCGCACCCAATTCGACCTATGTGCCCCGTTCGTTTAGCCTACGGGTCGAGGAGGCGATCGAGGTCACCCATGCGGCGGGTGGTTTGGCTGTGTTGGCCCACCCGGGGAGCTACATACGCATTCAAAGTATCGACGATGTGGTGCGGCGGTTGGCTCAATCTGGCCTGGATGGCCTGGAGGTCGATTATAACTACGCCCATAACCGGGGTCACCGCCAGACCGCGCCGACGACGGTCCTGTCCATGATCGCTGATTTTGCAAAA
>JAAUPU010000389.1 GCA_012032975.1 Caldilineaceae bacterium
TATGTCGTCGGCGTGGTCACCGAGACCGATATCTTTCGTACTTTTGTGGAAATGTTGGGCAGCGACGAGCATGGCCTGCGGCTGGTGATCGAGGCGCCGCAGGGCAAAGGCGTGCTTGCCAAATTGGCCCAAAGCATCGCCGACCTGGGTGGCAATATCGTGAGTGTTGGCACCTTTGGCGGACTATCGCCAGGGCACTCTCGGTTGTTGATCAAGGTGCGCGATGTGGGCCACGAACAGTTGGTCGACGCACTGGAGGTGCTGGGCGACCACGTCATTGACGCACGCGAAGTCTAGCCGCGTTGCAGCATCGATTTCCCTCTTCTGCTGGACGGTCGAACCTATCGTGTACTGAGGAGCAACCAATATGAGTCGCGAGCAAGTCACCATCGATGGCAACGAGGCCGCCGCCTACGTTGCATTTAAGACAAACGAAGTCGTCGCGATCTACCCGATCACGCCTGCTTCGCCTATGGGCGAGTTGGCTGATTATTGGAGTTCGCGCGCAGAAAAGAATATGTGGGGCTCCACGCCTCTTGTGGCCGAGATGCAGTCCGAGGGCGGTGCAGCCGGCACGGTCCACGGCGCGCTCCAGGCGGGGTCGTTGACCACCACCTTTACAGCCAGCCAGGGGCTGCTGTTGATGCTGCCCAATATGTTCAAGATCGCCGGCGAATTGACCAGCACGGTCTTCCACATTGCGGCGCGTTCGCTGGCCGCGCAGGCGTTGTCGATCTTTGGCGACCACAGCGATGTGATGGCGGTGCGCGGCGCGGGCTGGGCCATGCTCTTTGCCAATTCGATCCAGGAGGTCATGGACTTCTCCCTCATCTCGCAGGCGGCCACGCTGGAATCGCGCGTGCCCTTTCTGCACATTTTCGATGGCTTTCGCACCTCCCACGAGATCAACAAGATCGAGAAGCTGAGCGACGAAGACATCCGCGCCATGATCGACGACAAGTGGGTCCACGCCCATCGTCAGCGTGCGCTTACGCCGGATGCCCCCTTCATCCGCGGCACTGCGCAGAACCCGGATGTCTATTTCCAGGCGCGCGAGACCGTCAACCCCTTCTACGTTTCCACCGCAGCCATTGTCCAGACGACCATGGATCGCTTCGCCGCGTTGACCGGTCGCGAGTATCATCTCTTTGACTACGTGGGCGCACCCGATGCCGAACGGGTCATCGTGCTGATGGGTTCGGGCGCCGAAGCCGCGGACGAGACGGTGGCCGCGTTGAGTGCCCGCGGCGAAAAGGTCGGCCTGATCAAGGTGCGGCTCTATCGTCCCTTCGCCAGCGCCGCGTTTGTGGCCGCGCTCCCTGCGTCGGTCAAATCGATCTCGGTGCTGGACCGGACCAAGGAACCGGGCAGTGCTGGTGAGCCGCTCTATCAGGATGTGGTCACCGCCATCAGCGAGGAGTGGCGGGAGCGTTTTGCCGATGGTCAAGCGCCTGCGCAACTTCCCGCGGTGGTTGGCGGGCGCTACGGGCTTTCGTCCAAAGAATTTACGCCCTCCATGATCAAAGGCGTCTTTGATGAGCTGGCCAAGACGAAACCCAAGAATCACTTCACTGTCGGCATCATCGACGATGTCAGCCACACGAGCCTGGAGGAAGACGCCGACTTCGATATCGAAGCAGACGATGTGGTGCGCGCCGTCTTCTGGGGGCTTGGCTCGGATGGCACCGTCAGCGCCAACAAAAACTCGATCAAGATCATCGGCGAAGAGACGCCCAACTATGCCCAGGGCTACTTTGTCTACGATTCCAAGAAATCGGGTGCGCGCACGGTCTCGCATCTGCGTTTTGGCCCGCGGCCGATCCAGAGCACCTATCTGATCAAGCGGGCCAACTTTGTGGCCGTCCATCAGTTTGGTTTCCTGCAAAAATATGATGTGCTCGACGTAGCCGACGAGGGCGCAACGTTGCTCCTCAATGCGCCCTTTGCGCCCGACAAGGTCTGGCCAGAATTGCCGCGCACGGTGCAACAGCAGATCATCGACAAGCGGCTGAAGTTGTATGTCATCGACGCCTATCAGGTGGCCCGCGATCTGGAACTGGGTGTGCGTATCAATACCATCATGCAGACCTGCTTCTTTGCCATCAGCGGCGTTCTGCCGCGCGAAGATGCCATCGGCGAGATCAAGAAGGCGATCCGCAAGAGCTATGGCAAGCGCGGCGAGATCATCGTGCGCAAGAACTTCGCCGCGGTGGATGCCACCGTGGAGAATCTGCACGAGGTCGCGACGCCCGACCAGGTCAGCAGTGAGATCGAGCTGCCGCCGGTCGTTTCGCCACTTGCGCCCCGTTTCGTACAAGATGTGACCGCACGCATGATGGCGGGCGAGGGCGATTTCTTGCCAGTCAGCGCGCTGCCCATCGACGGCACCTACCCCAGCGCCACCACCCAGTGGGAGAAGCGCAACATTGCGCTGGAGGTGCCCTTCTGGGAGGAGGACATCTGTATTCAATGTGGCAAATGTGTCATGGTCTGCCCACACTCGGTGATCCGGGCCAAGGTAGTGGGCGAGGAGCTGCTGGCCGATGCGCCGGCCGGCTTCAAATCGGCTGATGCGCGCTGGCGCGAGTTTCGCGACGAAAAGTACACGCTTCAGGTGGCGGTCGAGGACTGCACCGGTTGCCAGCTTTGCGTCGAGGTCTGCCCGGCCAAGGACAAGAGCGCGGTGGGGCGCAAGGCCATCAACATGGTCGAGCAACTGCCGCTGCGCGAGAGTGGGCGCGAGCATTGGTCCTTCTTTACATCGCTGCCCGAGCACACCCAGGCGGATGAGGAGCTCAAGTTTACCAACGTCAAGAATGTCCAACTGCTGGAGCCACTCTTCGAGTTTTCCGGCGCCTGTGCCGGCTGCGGCGAGACGCCCTATCTCAAGCTCATGAGCCAGCTCTTCGGCGACCGCACCATCATCGCCAACGCAACTGGCTGTTCGAGCATCTACGGCGGCAACTTGCCCACTACGCCCTGGGCAGTCAACTCGGCGGGCCGCGGCCCGGCGTGGAGCAATTCACTCTTCGAGGACAATGCCGAGTTTGGTCTGGGCATGAGGTTGACGCTGGACAAGCAGGTCGAGTATGCGAACGAACTCGTTCACCGGTTGCGAAGTGTGATCGGCGACGACTTGGCCGACGCCCTGCTCTCCGCCGACCAATCCGACGAGGCTGGCATCGCAAAACAGCGCGCACGGATCGCCGAACTCAAGGCGAAGCTTGAGGGCGTGGAAGATCCTGCGGGCCGCGATCTGTTCAGCCTGGCCGACAAGCTGGCCAAGAAAACTGTCTGGATCGTCGGCGGCGACGGCTGGGCCTACGACATCGGCTACGGCGGTCTGGACCATGTGCTGGCCAGCGGGCGCAATGTCAACATTCTGGTGCTGGACACCGAAGTATATTCCAACACAGGCGGCCAAGCGTCCAAGGCGACGCCGCTGGCTGCCGTCGCGAAGTTTGCGGCTGGCGGTAAACCGACCGGCAAGAAAGATCTGGGCATGATGGCCATGAGTTATGGCAATGTCTATGTTGCACATATCGCCATGGGCGCCAGCGACCGCCAGACGTTGAACGCCTTTCTGGAGGCCGAAGCCTATCCCGGCCCCTCGTTGATCATCGCCTATAGCCACTGCATCGCCCACGGCATCAACATGGCCAAGGGCATGGAGCAGCAGCAACTGGCTGTCGATTCGGGTTACTGGCCGCTCTATCGCTATGACCCGCGGCGCAAGGGCGAGGGCAAGAATCCGCTGCAACTCGATTCCAAGGCCCCGCGTATCCCGTTCAAAGAATATGCCTATAACGAGAATCGCTATCGCATGTTGACCCAGACCAATCCAGAGGCGGCCGAGGAGCTGCTCAAACAAGCCCAGGAAGTGGTTTGGGAGCGCTGGCATCTGTATGAGGAATTGGCGAAACAGGAAGCGTGACGAACGTGGAAGGTGGAGCTAGGTGCGTGGGAATCGGCCAAAGCAGCACTGCTTTTCGACGCACCACGCACCACGCTCTACGCACCAAGTTCTGTGCACCGAGAGTGCCGTCTACCAAAGGGAGGAAAGAACAGACATGGACCTGACAACTACCTACATGGGGCTAAAACTGGACCATCCAATCGTGCCATGGCTTCGCCGCTGTCCCAGTCCCTGGATGGGATTCGGAGCATGGAAGATGCCGGCGCGGCCGCGGTGGTGATGTATTCGCTCTTCGAGGAGCAGATCACCGGCGAGAGCCATCTTCTCGACCATTACCTGAGCTATGGCGCGGACAGCTTTTCCGAGGCGCTCAGTTATTTTCCAGAGATGGACAGCTACAACGTCGGTCCTCACGAGTATCTGGACTTGATCCAGCGCGCCAAGGAGGCGACGAATATCCCGATCATTGGCAGTCTCAACGGCGTCTCCCCTGGCGGCTGGGTTGAATATGCCCGGCTGATCGAAGAGGCCGGCGCCGATGCGCTGGAACTGAACATCTATCACATCCCGACGGACCCAACGGTCAGCAGCGTCGAGGTCGAGCAGATGTATCTGGATGTGTTGGCGGCGGTCAAGAAAGAACGTGTCGATACCTGTCG
>JAAUPU010000390.1 GCA_012032975.1 Caldilineaceae bacterium
CACCAGGTTGGCCAGACGTTCGGCGTCAAGTCCGTCGAGCAGTTCGTCAAGCGAGGGCAACTGGTCGATCTCGTGGGCAAGGTCGATGCAGGCCAGCGCAACCGCCACGATATGTTTGCACCAACCGCCGAAATCGTAGGGGCAGGTGCAGGCTGTCGAGGTGATTCCAGCTTCGTCAAATTCGATCTCGACATAATAAGGTTCCCAGGAGCTTCCCTCCACCGCGGCGGAGAGATGCTTTCCACGTTGCGACAGTCTATCCACCGCGCCAGATTGGTAATACCCCTGGCCTCGATCAAAGGACTGTGGCGTAGCTGCCGCGCGAATCTGACTTTCTGTCAGGTTAGGCCTCATGTCGCTTCTACCTCCATCGGTGCGTAAGAGAGTATCCTTCAAGTCCCATACTCTGATAAATCACTCATTTTGATACGTCAGTCGTTTTGATACGTCAGTCGTGAAGACGAATCTCGCTCCCACGTTCGGCGCTTTCCAGCAGCGCCTCCATCATCTCCTGCACAATCAGGCCGTGGCGGAGCGGCGCCTGACACGCTTCCCCGTCAAGGATGCAGGCGATGAAGTGGTCGGCCACTTTTTCAAAGGCGACGTTGGATGGACCCCGGCCCAGGTCGATCTCCGCATCTTGGGCTACGCCATTTTTTGTGCGGTAGATGGTCAATGGCCGCAGGCGTGCGCCTGCCTCCGAGCCGAATAGCTCGATCTGCAGATCGGTCGGCTGATGCGACGCCCAGAAGCTCTCCACCTGCAAGCCAACGCCCCCCTCAAAGCGGATGAAACCGCCGGCGTAGTCGTCGGCCGCATACTGGCTGGCCAGCGACGCGATGGGCAGGATAGGCTCGCCGAAAATCCCATCTCCACGCGGCCCAAATTTCGCGCCGGCCACGCCGGTCACGCTCACCGGTCTTGGCATGCCGAGCAGCCACCACGCCGAATCCAGCACATGGACGCCATGTCGCGAAACGCGCCGCCACCGCGCTGGATAAAGCCGAGGCTCCACGCGGGGATGCCGGTGCGTCGAATGCTGCGCGCCCGGCGTAGTAAATGTCGCTGAGTTGGCCTTGCGCGACCAGGTCGCCCAGGTATTGCACGTCGGGTGCAAAACGGGTGGAGAGCGACATCATGTTGACCAGACCCGACGCCTCGGCCAGGTTGACCAGACGCGCGGCAGCCGCCACCGAGTCGGCCAGCGGTTTGGTGACCAGCACATGTTTGCCGTTGCGGATGGCTTCCTCCGCAACCGGCACATGGTACTGGTTGGGCGTGCCCACAAAGATCGCATCGATCTCCGGGTCGCGGCAAAGTTTGCTGTAGTCGGTAAAGAGACGAACAGGCGCGGGCAACTCTGCCGCGAATTCGGCCATGCGATCTTCCAGCAGGTCACAAAGTGCTACGACGCGGCCACGGGGGTTGGCCGCGATTGCGCGGGCGTTGGGTCGCCCGATGCCCATGCCGACGATGCCGACGCGAACTTCCTTCATCGTATTCAATCCTCATATTTTTGGGATCCACCAAGTTACACGAAAAGGACACAAAGATCGTTTTCCACCACTTCGTGCTTCGTGCGACTTCGTGGATCAGTGTGTGCCGCGTTTAAGATCGATTCCATTCGTACAGATTCTTGGGCGCCAGGTGATATTGTTCCGACGGAATGCTGATCGCGGTGGCGCCGGCGGTGTCGACTTCGATGATCTGGGCGCAGACCGGCTCATAGGCCGCACGCGGTGCGACCGCGCCCTTGACCACGAAGATGCGCTGCTGGTTGGGTTGGATGCCCACACAGGTGATCTGGTGGATGCTCATGGGTGCTTCGCGCTCGCTGTTGAGAACCAACAGCCCGCCCTTGCCCTGCCCGCTGCGGTTGACCTCTACGACCGCGGTCAAACCCTGGCCATAGACGGTTCTGCCACCGTGCCGCCGCTCGGTCTCTTCATAATAGCCATTGTGTAGCGTGCGCACCGGGCCGGATATCGCAACCGGCGCGCCATGCAGTTGGTCGGTCTTGCCGCCAACGGAGAGCGCTACCTGCCCGTTGATCCCGGCGGCGAAACAGGCCGCGACGGCCTCTGGGTCATAGATCGTCGCAACCCAGCCATCTGCACGTTGGCGGATCAACTCGGCCAGGATGATCGTCGCGTCGCCTGCGCTGCCGCCGCCGATGTTGTCGCCCAACTCGAAGAGGGCCACCGGCGTCTGGCTCGCGGCGATCGCGCGGCGCACGGCTTCCGCCGCGTCTGGAATTTGGGGGATCAGTTGTTCGCGCGCATCCCAGATCATCGCACCCAGCCGCTCGGCCTCGCGCTGGGCCAGGGCCTGATCGCCATCCGCCACGACCACCACGCACGGACCCATATAGGGCACATCGGCGTATTGATAGCCCGCGGCGATGCTCACCGCGAGGATGCCGGGCTGGGACTCCAGGTCGATGGCCGCTTGCATGATCGGCTGCATCGGCGGCAAGCTGGTGTTGTGAAAGGCGATGTTGAAGAGCACCTGCGGCTTGACGATCGCACTGACCGGGTTGACCTCTTTGCGGATCGTGCGCACCAACAACTCTGCCGCTTGCAGACCCCGCTCGCGCTGGTCGATGTGGGGGTTGGTCTGTAGATGATGAGCGCGTTGGCCTCCTCCACCAGTTGGGGCGGCACGTTGCCGTGATAGTCGTGGGTGACGATGATGGGGAAATCCGGCCCCATCAATTCGCGCACACGGCGCACGACTTCGCCATCGGCCTGGGGAAAATCTTCAGCCACCATCGCGCCGTGCAGCGCCAGGAGCAGGCCATCCAGTTCAGGCCCGTTGCGCAGATCGTCCAGAATCTCGCCCACCAGCGTCTCGAAGGTCTCGCGCGTGAGTGCGCCGGCGGGCGTGGCGCTGGCCGCCAGTGTGGCGTAGAGGTCGAAATCGTATTCATCCGCACCCGTGATGTAGCCGGCAACTTCATGGAAGGTGGAGCGATAGCGTTCGACCATGGCCGCGCCGCGGTCGATACGGAAGTCGTCGAGGGTGGTCGGCTTGGCGGCAAAGGTGTTGGATTCATGGATCAGACTGGCCATTCCAATGCGCATATGCGGTTGCTCCTTGTGCGAATCGATGATTTCGGATATGGTGAAAGAGAACGGAATTATACCCCGGGCAGAGAGCGATCTGGAAGCAGGCCACGCCGTTGGCCGGCAATCGAAACTGCTTGGCCTTCACGAAAAATTCTTGCCACGAATTGTACGAATTATGCCATTGCAAGAAAATAATTACCCACGAAGCTGCATGAAGAACCAGGTCAAATCTTGGATGTTCCTTCGTGAGCTTCGTGGATGCTTTTAATCTTGGATTGGCCTTAGACGAATTTCTTCGGGACCACTTCGTGCGCTCCGTCTAATTTGTGGCAAGGTCTGAGCAGTTACGGCCAATCAGTGCGCCTCGTCTGGCCCAAACTCCACAGGAGCAAATCGATGAACGTGAGATTGGATGGCAAAATCGCACTGGTCACCGGTGCGGGCGACGGCATTGGCCGCGGCATTGCCCTGGCCCTGGCCGACGCGGGCGCTGAGGTCGTGGTCAACGATATCGACGCGACGAAGGGCCAAGAAACCACCCGGCTGATCGCGGCCAATGGAGGACGCGGCTTCTTCTGTCAGGCCGACATCTCGGATGCAGATTCGGTGGCGGCCATGTTTGCGACGATCGGCGAGCGCCACGACGCGCTGCACATTCTTGTCAACAATGCGGGCTTCAACATCTTCAAAGGCATCCAGGAGACGACGCTGGCCGAGTGGCAATCGATCTTTGCAGTCGATTCAACCGGCATCTACATCGTCACCCACGCGGCCTTGCCGTTGCTCAAAGCCGCGGGCGGCGCGTCGCTGGTCAACATCGCCAGCGTCCACGCCAAATTGACTGTGCCCGACATGACCGCCTATGCCGGCGCAAAGGGCGCGGTGGTGGCCATGAGCCGCAGCCTGGCCCAGGAACTAGGTCCACTTGGCATCCGCGTCAACACTGTCAGCCCCGGCTTTATCGACACGCCGCTGGTCGAACGCTGGCTTCAGTCCGAACCGGATCCCGCCGCCAGCCTGAAGCGGGTTCTTGGCTACCACCCCCTTGGTCGCATGGGCACGCCGGCCGATATCGCGCGGCCGTCGCATTTCTGGCCAGCGACTTTGCCGGCTTTATCACCGGCACCGACATCACGGTGGACGGCGGCTTGACCAGCCGACTCATGCATTAGTCGATGGAGTAAACATGCTCCACTACGTAGCCCGGCGAGGAAATCTATCCCGACAACCGGGATGAACCCAATCGCCGATCTCCAATCTCCATTCACCAATCTCCATCTCCACAACAATTCACAATCCAAAGGAAACCAACATGCGCAGAAACAAGCTCCGCCAACTGCTCAACGAAGGCAAACCCAGCATCTCCACCCACATTCACAGCACCTGGCCGTCGGTGGTTGAAGCCGTCGGTCACACCGGAAAGTATGATTATGTCGAGTTCGTCGCCGAGTATGGCCCCTACACGCTGCACGATCTGGACAATCTGGGGCGCGCCGCCGAATGTTCG
>JAAUPU010000011.1 GCA_012032975.1 Caldilineaceae bacterium
TGGCGCCCGCAACGGAAGAAGTGGCCGACGCGGACGCGACGGGGCAGGCGAGCGGCGGGACCGACGTGATCCTGTTCGACCCGACCGCAATCCAAATTGACCCGGACAGGGAGCCGATCCCGGTGGCATCCTGTGAACCGTCCCAGGTTGTCCCGACCGCGGGCGTCTACCAGTGCTCGACCAGCGAGGGCGGGCACTTTGATCCTTGCTGGGTGGTGGATGACGGCATATTGTTGTGCGAACCAAGCTGGAACGCCCCCTCCTTTGACGAACCTACCTATATCCTGGCTGCGATTGCCGAGCCGTTGCCCGTCGTTGACCCCGCTTCCACCGGGGCTGACCCCGTTGTCTTCTACGTGATCCTGGAGGAGGGCAATCCGCCCTGCGCCAAACGAGCCGACCTGGAGATGGAGCTTGACGGCCAGCCGGTGACCTACTCTTGCGCGGCGCCTGGCGCCTGGCTCGTGGGCGATCTGGAGACATCGCAGCCCACCTGGATCGCACAGCGCGTCATCACCGACTCGTCCGGCACAACTGTCACCGATGGACCAACTCCGGTGGCGGTGGTGCAGGCCTGGGCCTACTGATCAGGATCCCCGGCGACATCTGAATCAAGCAAGTCCGCAACAAGGAAAGGAACGATCGACATGCGCATCACTCGAGTGCGAACGCTATTGGCAATCGGGGTATTTGCCCTGTTGCTGGCTGCGTGCGGCAGCAACAACGACGCAGACCAAGCACCGGACCCTGTGCAAGATGCCATAACGGCGACCGAGGTTGCGGTCGAGCTAGAATCTGCGACCGCATTGGTGGGGACGGCTTGGCAAGCCGAGTATTTTGGATCGCCCGACGATGGTGTGCCGGTGATACCAGGCACCCGGCTGACCGTCAATTATCTGGTCGGACGCTATGCGGGTTCTGGTGGCTGTAACTGGTTCCTTGGCGTCTACGCGGTGGAAGGCCCCTCGCTGCGGATGCAGACCCCGGCGATGACGGCCCTTGCTTGCGAGCCAGTCGGCATCGTCGAACAAGAGGGCACCTTCATGTCCTCTCTTGAAAACGTCACCGACTATCGGATCGAGGATGGCAAGCTGCTTGCATTTACCGTCGAAGCCCAGCTCCTCCTGACGATGGTGCCTGCGGATGAAGTGCCCGTGGAAGGCACACCGTGGCATCTGAGGTTTGCGGTCGAAGATACCTTCTCGGTGCCGCCGATTCCAGGTACGATGATTACTGCTCTTTTTGAGGGTGATCAGATGAGTGGCTCGGCAGGCTGCAACGACTACAGTGCGACTGTTGCAATGGACGAAAGCGGCAACTTCTCCGTTAGCGATGTCAAGATTGGCGACACGGTCTGCACCGATCCTGAAGGCATCATGGACCAGGAGACTGCTTTCATGACTGCGCTCGAATCGACCCGCAGATACCTGAAGCTTGCCGGCGCCTTGGACTTGCAGGGCGCGGGCAGCGAACCACTCATGCTATTTGGCGTGGAATGGGAAGAATAACCACCGTGGCTCTCGTCACAATCGGGGGCGATGTTGGGACTTTCTTGCTGGTGAGAAGTCCCAGTCCGACCACTACTTCGCCAGTTTCACTTGGGTGTGTTCAAAACGAACTGGGCATATTTGATAGTGACTTGCAGCATTCCGGTCATCCGAGCCGTGCTGTCCCATTCCCGGAATGCGGCTTCAACTTATCTTGAACGCCCCCGGTTCAATTCGCCAGATCATGGAGACATTCGATGAGCGCTAGCACGACGCCTTCAGCCCCCACGACGAGCAAACTCAGGACATTCCTGCCCATTTTGGAATGGCTGCCAAACTATGACAGGGCATGGCTGCGGGGTGACATCCTCGCAGCCATCACGGTCTGGGCGCTGCTGGTGCCGGAAGCTATGGCCTACGCCGGCATTGCTGGCATGCCGCCTGAAGCTGGCCTCTATGCGGCGCGCTGGCCCTGCTGGGCTATGCGATCTTCGGAACGTCTCGCCAACTCAACGTAGGCCCCAGTTCGACCGTGGCGGTTCTCTCCTTTGCGGTGGTATCAAGCCTGGTGGTGACCGGATCGGAAGACTTTGTCTCCGTCACGGTGTTGCTGGCCATCCTCACCGGCATCATCCTGCTCGTAGCAGGTCTGCTCAAGCTGGGCATCCTGGCCGATTTCCTCTCCAAGCCGGTTCTGGGTGGTTTCGTGATCGGCCTGGCCATCAGCATCGCCGTCGGCCAACTGGACAAAATATTGGGGTATGATGTCGAATCGCCAGATTTCGTGCCTGATATTATCGCAATCGTCGCAAATCTGGACCAGATCCAATGGGCCACATTCACGGTTGGCGCAATATCTTTGGTGGCGCTCTTCGCCATCGATGCCTATCTGCCCAAGGTTCCCAGTGCCATCACCGTGGTTGTGTTGGCCATTGTGTTCTCCTCGGTGCTCGACCTCCAAGCCTACGGAGTCGCTATCGTCGGCGATATTCCCGCGGGTCTGCCCCCAATTGGGTTACCGCAAAAATGTCTCCATCGAAGAGATCTTACGCTTGCTGCCCGGCGCCATGGCCATCGCGTTGGTGGGTTTCGCCGAGTCGGTCGCTGCGGCGCGCGCCTATGCGACCAAGTATGGCTACGAGGTGAACGCCAACCAGGAGTTGATTGCCCTGGGCGTCGCCAATGTCGGGGCGGGCATCAGCCAAGGATTCACCGTGGACGGCAGCCTGTCAAAATCGGCGGCAGCGGACGAGGCCGGGACCAAGAGCCAGATGACTTCCATCATCGTGGCAGGCATGGTGCTGATCACGGTGGTGGCCTTGACGCCTCTCTTCTACTCCCTGCCCGAAGCTGCCTTGGGCGCTATCGTGATCCACGCTGTCTGGCACCTGATCGACCTCTCCAAGCTTCAGCGTTATCGGCGTATCAAGCATGTGGACTTTTGGGCTGCGGTCACTGCGCTGGTCGGTGTGCTGCTGTTGGGCATTCTGGCGGGGTTGCTGTTGGCGGCTCTTCTTTCGCTCCTCGGCCTGTTGGTGCAGGCAAAACGAGCCCACAACTCCATCCTGGGCAAGCTCCCCGACGAACAAGGCTATCACAGCCTGGAATACTTCCCCGATGCAGCTACCTTTCCGGGGCTTATCATCTTCCGTTTTGACGAACAACTCTTCTTTGCAAATTCTGCCGACTTTCGCAATGCCGTCCGCGCTGCGATCAGTTCCGATCCATCGGTGCGCTGCGTCCTGGTGGATGCCGAGGGTATCACCGACATCGATATCACAGGGCTGGACATGCTTGCGGATCTGAACAAAGAACTAGCTGCCGCCGGTATCTCTCTGCGTTTTGCCCAAGTGAAGAGTTATGTCCGAGAGTTGATTCGGCTTTCCGGCCTGGAGGAGGCCGTAGGGGCGGAGCATTTCTATGGGTCGATCCAGGCCGGCGTCGATGCGAGTTTGACCACTCCCCCTGCATAATCGAACGGTTCGGCACTCCAATACGCTGGCAAGCATGTCCGTTGCCGAGGCCACTGGTACCCACGCCCGGGAGGGGTGAGAGATGGCAGAGCCTTCAAGTGGGTAGCACCACCAGAAACAGGGACTAGCACTTTGCCACCCATTTTTATACCATTTGTCTACTTGGTATTGTTTGTGCGTGAGTTATGGGAACTCTTCAAAGATCCGCGCCATCGATCTCTGCTGAGTTGGGTTGTCATCATCTTGGCGACGGGTACGATCTTCTACCATCGCATTGAAGGCTGGAGCCTGACCAATTCCTTTTACTTTAGCGTCGTCACCCTGGCAACCGTGGGCTACGGAGATCTAAGCCCCACGACGACAGCGGGAAAGCTCTTTACCACTCTCTACCTCTTCTTTGGGATCAGCATCTTCCTCGCATTTATCAGCATGTTGTCCAGGGACCACAACGAACTGGCCAAGATGCGAAGGCGCCGCCCTGGCGACACCGGCGACACGCACGAAACTGGCGACACGGACGACACCGGCGAAGACTGACCGCGCCGATTGTTGCGGACGCCATCGGCCCACAGAGCCTGTACTCTGATTCGGTCTCGATCTGCATCGAATGGCCTCGCCACTCGCGATCAACTGCTGGCATATCCCTCCACTCGCTCCGCAATCGCCCGCACTCGCTCAATGTCATTGATGGGCAGCACCATATCCGTGATGCAAAGGATGATGGGCCGCTTCGACACAGTCTCCAATAGCCTGTCGATGTGAGCAATAAACTCATCTTCAGGAAAGTCTGGCTCCAGGATCGGCGACGGGATCGCACCCCAGATGATCGGTCCGTTGGGCCAAGCGGCCAGCGCCTCTTCAACCGTGCAAGGGGTCAGCGGCGGTGGCGAGAAAGATTCACAAACATCCAACCCAGATTCGGCAAGCAGCCCCAACAGCGGTTGAAGATTGCCATCTGTGTGGCTGCCGACCTTGATGCCGCGGGCGTGAAGCAGTTCGGTGTACTTCTGGTAGTGGGGCAGACAATACTTTCGGAAAAGCCGCGGATTGGTCATCATGCCGTCCAGGTTGTCACCGATCTCGATATAGGTTGCCGGCAAATCCGCCACGATCTCGACCACCTCGGTCATGCGCGCATCCAACAGGTCGATCAGACGTTCCACGGCTGTTGGGCTGTCGTGGAGCGCAAAGAAGAGCTGCTCGGTGCTAAAGAAGTCGATGAGCACCTGTTGAAATGGGATGCGCGGGATCTGCGGCACGGCATAGCCGATGTCGCCGAACTCTGCTGCAAGCTGCGTCACCCTGTCGAAGTCGGCTACGACCTCCATCTGCTCAAGGATGTATTCGGCCACACGATAGTCGGCAGGCTGCGTGATCGGGTGTTTGCTCATATATTGAACCGCGCCGGATTCCAGCAACTCCTCTAACTGGGTGTATTCGATGGTGAGCGCGCCGCGTGGCGTGATAAACTCAATCTCGGCATGACCTGCTCGCTCTGGCAATGTGCGCCGCCCAATGTCGGGGAAACGATCCACCAGCGGCTCTTCTTCATAGAGGTGGACTTTGCCTTCAAAGGTGATGCGCAGTTCGACATTCTTCAACCGCAGTTGCATGGGAGAGACAAACATCTGGCGGCCAAAAACCGACCGCGCGGTGGATCTCAGTCAGCGACATCTCCCGATACGCAGCCGGTACTTTGTCCGCATAGGAAAGCCCCCTGTGCCACAACTCCAGCCGGCCAATGAACGGGGGGCGATCAGGCTGCTGCCCACGCAGGACTGCCTCGACTCGATCAAACACACTCATGCGACGCATCGTTTCGGCCATCATCGGTCCCTTTCTCTCGGCAAATTTTGGCGGTTTTGGGTCGGGGCGAGACTCGGTTATTCATGATAGACTTCCAATCGTTTTTGCCAGGTTTTCAGCGCGTTGAATCTCCACCTGCGGACCAGTTTCGCCGCGGCGCGCGCTGCCGTCCATGCAAAGTGGATCTGGTTCTACAGAATGGAATCGCGTGGATTTGGCCCGGCCCCGGACGCGCATCCATTTGACTGCGCCCATAGATGCGCGTCTGCTTTTGGCAATCGAGCGCTTGTGCTAGCATACACGGCGAGCTCTGCTTGCACCATGCTTTACAGCCGCGTACCAAACCCACCCTACGGGAGGAACAAGATGAAGCTTGCATTTATCGGGGTCAACGACCTGGCCGGCGTCGAAGCCGACGCCAGATTCGCTGCGCAACATGGTTTTTCCGGTCTGGAATTCAACTTCTGGAAACCCTTCGAGGCGCTGACCGAAGAGACAGTGGTCCAGATGCGCGCGATTCTGGACCGCTACGGCGTGAGATGTTCCGCGCTCGGGCTTTGGGGTTGGAACCATATCTCGCCCGACCCAGAGGAGCGACGGGTCAGCCTGGCCCACCTGGATCGGGCAATCGACTTTGCCCAGCAACTAGGCGCCAGCGTGCTGATCACCGGCGGAGGAAGGATTGCTGATGCCTCGCTGGAGGAAAATGTGGCTGAGTTTGTGGCCGTATTCCCGCCCTATCTGGAGAAGGCGCAAAACGCCGGGCTTCGGGTCGCGCTCTATGCCGTGCATGGCAACAGCTTTTTCGACGGCATCGAAGCGTACGAACAGGTCTGGGCCTATCTCCCCGAAGTGGGCATCAAGTTCGACCCAGCCAACATCCTGCACCACGGCGATGACTATCTCGCCATCCTGCGCGACCATGCTGCTCGGATCTTCTATATGCACATCAAGGAGCATCTTTATCTGGATGGCAAACTGGTCTCGCAGCCGGCCGCAGGCATGGGCGACATCCAGTGGGGCAAGGTGATGGCCTTCCTCTACGAGGCCGGATACGACGGCTATCTCTCGTTCGAGCCTCACGGTCCCCTCCTGGGGCAAACCGGCCTCTGCGTGAAAAGATGCTGCTGCTGAGCCAGCGTACTATCCACCAGTTTCTGGTCTGAGGTGGACGTCTGGGGTGGAGGTCGGCCTGGTTCGCGTCGCGCGTGTGGGGAGATCCGGGGGCGATCAGGCCGTCTGGAACAATGCTACGCCACGCAGGATCAGGCTGACTTGACCGGCCCCAAAGAGGATAAAGAGCAGCGACAGGAAAACGCTTCCCCAGTCGATCAGCCCGGGGACGACAGACGCCGTTGCAGTGACCGATGTGCGCAACGCCTCGAACTGGGCCTGCCACTCGCCCAGATCGGCCTCGACGAGGGCCAGGTCGCTCGAAATCGACGACGTCAGTGCGAGCAGCGCGCTGCCATCGACGTTGACATCCCTGGCGGCAGCAACCAACTCGGTCAACCGACTCTCGACCCCTTCGATTCTCTGGTCGATGGCCTGCAATTCGTCCGTCAGTGTCGGCACATGGACGCCTGGAATGCGGTTGGCGCTTTCCAAAGATCGGTTGAGCGCGATCACCCCGGTGTGCAGCCCAGAGAGTGTGGCTCTCACCGAGCTGACCAGGGGACCAAGCTCCTGTTCGATGGCCTCGGCCACGCTTGAAGCAACCTCGGCGCGTGTCTCCGGCGTGGCATTTTCAACCCGGGCGCCCAACTCGTCCACCCTTTGACGGATCGCAGCCAACTGCTGCTCCCCTGCCTGCGAGGATTGATCCGCAAACAGCAGCACGTCGCCGCTTGCCTCCAGGGCTGCGGTAATGGCCGTGGTAAGCGGTGGATTGGCCACCCACGCACCCACCAAACCGCCGAGGCAGAGCAGCAGGCCCACCCCTGCGACGAGTATCAGCAGCACAGCAAAGATTTTCCGCAACACGGCAGGTCTCTCCTTTAGTTCAAACGTGGCTTGGTTTACAGGCAGTCGGACGCGATCAGTTCTGGCTATGATTATACCGGTTCTGGAGGGCCAGACTAAATCAGCCGCAACTTTCGAGTGACCGGGTAGACCAGCCGTTCGGTCCGTTGACAGAATTGCGGTTTGTGGCAATGTGCCTTTCCGGGAGGCGCCACAGAATAGCAGAATAGCCGTGTGGTTTGATCGCGCAGGCCTGTGTGTTACAATGCCCGCTCCGCAGGATTGGCCATGCCCCGCCCTCTCCGCGCTGAGTTCTACACGAGGACCACGCACGACGCTCCTGCCAGACCGCCAAACGCCGAGCAATCTCCCTTTTTCGTTAACCTGGTTCGCTCAAGCCCAAGGAACTGCGACAGATGACGCTGACAGAATACAATGCCGGTGCAGCCTTCCCGGGTATCATCAACCGAACGATCGACGCTTCGACGCCGGCATGGCCCCGAGCCAATCGTGCGCAGAGGGGCGCGCCGAATGTGCTCTTCATTCTGCTCGATGACACGGGGTTCGGTCAGTTGGGTTGTTATGGGGCGCCGATCGCCACGCCCAATCTGGATGCGCTGGCCGCAGGTGGTCTGCGTTATGCCAATTTCCACACCACTGCGCTCTGTTCACCTACCCGCGCCTGCTTGCTGACGGGACGCAACCACCACACCAACGGCATGGCCTGCATCACCGAAGGCGCCACCGGCTATCCGGGCAGCAACGGCATGATCCCCTTTGAGAGTGGCTTCCTCTCGGAGATGCTGCTCCAGCAGGGATACAGCACCTACGCTGTCGGCAAATGGCACATCACCCCTGCCCACGAAATGTCTGCCGCCGGGCCGTATGACCGCTGGCCACTGGGACGAGGTTTCCAACGATATTATGGCTTCCTGGGCGGAGACACCCACCAATATTATCCTGAACTCGTCTATGACAACCACCAGGTCGAGCCGGAGAAGAGGCCAGAGGAAGGCTATCACCTCACGGAAGACCTGGTCGACAAGCCATCTCGTTTGTCGCCGACGCCAAACAGGTCGACCCGGACAAGCCCTTTTTCTCTACTTCTGCCCGGGAGCGATGCACGCGCCCCACCATGTGCCTCAGGAGTGGGCGGACAAGTACAAGGGGCAGTTCGACGACGGCTGGGACGCCTATCGGGAACGGGTCTTTGCCGCACAAAAAGAGTGGGGGGTGATCCCTGCCGGGACAGAACTCTCCCGCCACGACCCAGATGTCAAGCCGTGGAACGAATGCAGCGCGGACGAGCGCAAGCTCTACGCCCGTATGATGGAGGTCTACGCAGGTTTTCTGGAACATACCGACCATCAGATCGGGCGTCTGTTGGACTTTCTCAAACGCCTGGGCGAGTTTGAGAACACGCTGATCATCGCGCTTTCGGACAACGGCGCCAGCTCGGAGGGCGGCCCCAACGGCATGATCAATGTCAACATGTGGCACAACAATCTGGCCGGGAACGTTGAGGAGAATCTGGCCGTGCTCGACGAGTTGGGCGGGCCGAATCACTTCAACCATTACGCCTGGGGCTGGACCTTTGCCGGCAACACACCGTTCCGCCGCTGGAAGCGCGAGACCTATCGCGGCGGGATCTCCGACCCGCTCATCGTGCATTGGCCCAGCGGCATCGAGTCGAAAGGTGAGACGCGCAGCCAATACGTACACGCCATCGATATCCTGCCCACAGTGCTTGCCTGCCTGGGAGTCGAACCGCCCAGGGCCATACGCGGCGTGGCTCAGTCGCCCATCCAGGGCGTCCCTTCGACCACACCTTCGAAACCGTCGGTGCGCCAAGCCGACGCCACACCCAATATTTCGAGATGATGGGCCACCGGTCCATCTATCACGACGGCTGGCGTGCTGTCTGTCCGTGGCCTGGCCCCTCCTTCACGGAGGCGGGCAAGTTCTTCGGCGCGCCGATCACGACGGAGGCGCTGACCGAGCTGGATGCAAACGGCTGGGAACTCTACCACCTTGAAGAGGATTGGGCAGAGAACCACAATGTGGCCGACCAGCACCGGGACAGGCTGATCGAGATGGTCGCGCTCTGGTATGTCGAAGCGGGCAAATATAACGTGCTGCCCATCGATTCGCGCGGCTCGGCGCGGGTCATGGATGAGCGGCCACAGGCAGCACCGCCGCGCGATCGCTACGTCTTCTATCCAGAAACGCAGATGGTTCCTGGCTATTCAACAGTCAATGTCATCAACCGCGCCCACAGCATCACCGCAGAGGTAGAGATTCAGGAAACCGGGGCCGAAGGCGCTCTGCTCTCCTTTGGCGGCAGCGAAGGTGGTTACGTCTTCTACATGCAGAACGGGCGTCTTCACTACACGCAAAACGTGGTCGGATCGGCCCTGCTCCACGTCGAATCCGTGGGCGCCGTGCCCAGCGGACGGCGTTCGCTGCGTTTCGAGTTCGAGCCAACCGGAGCGCCCGATGTCAAACAGGGCAAAGGCGTCCCCGGCCGCGGGCAACTCTACGTCGATGGCGAGTTGGTTGGGCAGGCCGAATTCGACGCGACTGTTCCTATCACCTATGGCTTGGGTGGAGGCATTGTCTGCGGCGCCGACCCGGGATCGACCGTGACAAACGCGTACACGCCGCCGTTCCGCTTCACGGGCTTGATCCACGAAGTTGTTGTCGACGTGAGCGGCGACCTGTTCGTCGATGAGGATGCCCACACCCGCGCCATCATGGCGCACCAGTAGCCCGGAGATAAGCTGTGGCTGGGGTCATCGCAACTCTGCTGCCCGAGATCATTGGCGCGGCGGTTGTGTAACCGGCGTGATCTTCGCGTGTCTGACACCGGTCGTTCTGTTTGGACTTGTGTTTGGCAACTCATCGGCTCTTTTTATGGAAGGACGTAGATCGCCTAGCCAAAGCGCGTGGACATCATAGTCGAATTGGTGGACCCTTACCCATACGCTACAATTGGGCAGGCCAAAGCACTTGACGAGGCACGTAACCGCGTTCGCGGCTTGGCCACTACGCCGGCTTGGCGGATCCAGCACATCTATTCACGATATAGGAGTAAACCATGGGCCCAGTTGAATATCTGGTTGTGGAGTTTCC
Source organism: Caldilineaceae bacterium (assembly GCA_012032975.1). The sequence continues at coordinate 10,361 of JAAUPU010000011.1, forward strand.
CGGCAACCAGTTCAAGGGGGAAATCGTGCCCGCGCTTGCAGAGTTGACAGGCAACGGCACAATTCGCATCATCGACCTGCTTTTCATCAAGAAAGACGCCGATGGTGCGGTGACCTGGCTTGAGTTGGAGGATCTTAACCCGAGCGAATCAGGCGCATTCGACAGCGTTGACGGCGAAATCGACAATCTGCTGAATGAAGAAGACATTCTGCTTGCTGCGGAGATGTTGGCGCCGAATAGCTCAGCTGCGATGGTGGTATTCGAGAACGCCTGGGCGACACGGCTGCGCGACGCCGTCGTCAACGCAAACGGCCGGGTGGTGGACAATGCCCGTGTTCCAGCTTCTATCGTGAATGCGGCCCTGGCTGCAGCCGGTATCGAAGACGAATAATCAAGATTCAGTCAGTTAAAGAAAGGACAATAATGACAATGCGAAGAAGACGAGGGGTCAACGTTAACGTCAATACCCGTCGCGGCCCTGGCCTGGTGGGAACAATGGCGAGGACCGCTGTGATCGCCGGCACGGCAACAGCGGCGGTCGGCGCGACCAAGGCAGTGATGGGCGGCGGCAGCAAGCAGGCTGCACAGCAACAAGCTGCAGCCGATCAGCAGCAGCAGGCGGTCGACCAGGCGGCGCAACAAGCCTATGACGCAGGTCAACAGGACGCGCTCGCGCAGCAAGCAGCCGCTGCACCGGCAAGCGATGACTTCAGCCAGCAACTTGTACAGATCCAGCAGTTGTCTGCTCTGAAGGACCAGGGCCTGCTGACCGAAGAGGAATTTGCCGCCAAGAAATCGCAGATCCTCGGCATCTAGCGCGACGGCCTACATGGGTATACAGCCTTGAGGTGTAGTACGTGGTGCCTGTACCAACAAACGTGCCATGTACGACATACTACGAAATCTGTCGCTCTACTAGCGCCGCCCTGCACCAAACCAAGGCGGATCTGATGAGTCTTGATCCACGCCCATGAAGCAGACGCATGAGCAGTTGTCGCTGCGGCTAATGTCGTATCTTCGAGCCGAATTCGATGATACGACATTACGCTATGCAGCTCCATTGCATCCGATTCAGGGCGGCTTCGAGACTCAGATATTTCTGCTTCAGTTGCAGAGCGAGCGGGACGTCTTTCCAACACCGTGGGTCGTGCGCCTCTATCCAGAACGGAGCGGCCCCCGCAGGCGCTCTGGGACAGCACAGTTCAGCAGACGCTGGCAGATCAGGGCTATGCCCGTTCCAAGGTGTCATCTGCTGTGCAGTGATCTCTCGGTGCTCGGCGGGTCGTTCTTCATCATGGACTTCCTGGCTGGCGAACCGCTCGCCAAGGCGCCGGGGGCAAGCGCACCGACGCTCCTTGGCCAAGCCCACGCAAAGTTGCACAAGATCGACCCGGAACGCCTGATTCAAGCGTTCGATGATCAACAGATCCATGAGGCCCGCTATCGGTTGGACAACCGTTTTGCAGACCTTGCCACAAGAACCAGGTCAATCCTTTGGCTTGGTCCTGCCGTCGATTGGCTGATCGAGAACCGCCCTTCCGAACCAGAAACGCTGGCTATCTGTCACGGCGACTTTCACCCATTCAACATTCTTGCTCAAGATGGGGTGGTCACCGGCGTTCTGGATTGGCCAGGTTTCGTCATCGCGGACCCGGTGTTGGATGTTGCGGCGACGATGGTGTTGATGACCATTCCGGTCAAACAACTCGCACCCGCGTTAGGGCTTGAACTGACAGCCGACGATATCGACCTGTTTGTTCGAACCTATCTTCAGGCATATCAAGCTGAAAGGTCGCTGGATCTGTCGCATCTGGACTACTACCGGGCATGGCGTTGTGTTCACGCACTTCTCGAGGGCGTCGAGGGGCAGGAGAGCTGGCAGCATCCGCGAATCGTTGAAGATCTGCAGAGCTGCGTGTACGAGGTCACCGGTCTGCGCGTGGTCGCACCGATGTAGCGCGTAACAGCAGCGACTTCCGCTCGCAACAGACGGGTTCACTTTTTGCTTGGTGCATCGATTGAGTGAACCTCATACCGGACGTGCATGACAAAAAAGGAGAGGCGTGCCAGAATCTGGCACGCCTCTTCTTTTTCCTGGCTCGATAGCGGAAGTCGTCAGACAACAAGTTCGATTTCACGCGCCCGATGGCAGCTTACGAAACGCCCAGGTTCGATCTCCTCTAGCGGCGGCGCCTGCTGTTTGCAGAGATCGACGACAAAGGGGCAGCGTGGGTGGAAATAGCAACCGCTTGGCGGCCTAGCCGGGTTGGCGACTTCGCCCTCCGGGATGATCCGTTCGCCGCGGTCCAGCGGATTGGGCTTGGGAAGCGATGAGATCAGCGCGGCTGTGTATGGATGCTTGGGGGACTTGAAGAGCGACTGCGGCGGGCCGATCTCGGCCACACGACCAACATACATGACCAACACGGTATTGCTGATCTGGTTGACCACGCTCAGGTCATGGGAGACAAAGAGGTAGGTCAGTCCCAGGTCATCCTGCAAATCCATCATCAAATTGAGCACCTGCGCCTGCACAGAGACATCCAGCGCAGAGACCGGCTCGTCGGCCACGATCAGCCGCGGGTTGGCCGCCAGTGCGCGGGCGATGCCGATACGTTGGCGCTGTCCGCCGCTAAATGCATGTGGAAAGCGCTGCATATATTCGGCGCGCAGACCGACCCGGCGCAGCAGGTCGGCGACCCGGTCCTCTCGTTCGCTGCGCGAACCGACCTTGTTGACGCGCAACGGTTCGCTGATGATGTCATAGATGGTCATACGCGGGTTGAGCGATGAGAATGGATCCTGGAAGATCATCTGAAAGCCGCGCCGCAAAGGCCGGATTTCGTTCATGCTCAGTTTGGTCAGATCGACAACCTCGCCGCTCTCCTGTCGATAGAGAATCTCGCCGCTGGTTGGGCTGATGGCGCGTACGATGCAGCGCGAGGTGGTTGTCTTGCCGCAGCCACTCTCGCCGACCAGACTGACGGTCTGTCCCTGGCGAATGGAGAAGGTCACATCATCGACAGCAGCCAATTCGCCAACCTTGCGCTTGAAAAGCCCACGCACCAGTGGATAGACTTTTCGCAGATTGTTGACCTGCACCACAGTGTCTTCGCTCATCGTCGAACGGGATTGACGAGCGGTCTCTTCGGCCATTGCGCTGTTGGGTGTTGTTGAGCTTGCGGTTGTCGTCATGAGTTAAGATCCAGGATATAGGAAGCAGCTTGTGGCGTGGTTTTCGCCAATGCGGATCAGTTGCGGCTCGTTTTTGTCGCAGACGCCGGGCATGAACGCCTCACAACGTGGGTGGAAGGGACATCCGACTGGCCGATTGTTCGGATGGGGGATCGAGCCTTTGACAGAGGGCAGCCGCTCGCGCGGTTGCGCTTCAATGCTTGGGATCGAGGCCAGCAGCGCTTTTGTGTAGGGGTGCTTGGGATTTGCAAAAAGCTCCTCGACTGGCGCTTGCTCAACGACCCGCCCCAGGTACATGACCGCTACTTCATCGGCCACTTCTGCAATCACACCAAGGTCGTGGGTGATAAAGATCATGGCCATGCCATTTTCGGACTGGAGTCGCTGCAACAGATTGAGAATCTGCGCCTGTGTCGTCACATCCAGAGCCGTGGTCGGCTCGTCGGCAATCAAGATTCTGGGATTGGTCGAGAGCGCCATCGCGATCATGGCGCGTTGACATTGTCCGCCGCTTAGCTGGTACGGATTGTCGTTGAGCCGCTGCTCCGGGTTTGGGATGCCCACATGTTGGAGCCACTCTACGGCCATCTCCTGCGCGGCCTTGTCATCGAGATCGGTATGCAACTTCATGGCCTCGATGATCTGGTTGCCAATGGAATGCACAGGGCTGAATGAGGTCATCGGCTCCTGAAAGATCATGGAGATCTCACCGCCGCGAATGGAGCGCATCTGGCCGCTGCGTGGGGATAGAGCCAGCAGGTCGATTTCATGGTGATGGCCCACGCGATCGACGTAGCGATAAATAGCCTCACCGCCGACGACGCGCCCTGGCTTGTCCACGATCTGCAGCAACGACTTGGC
>JAAUPU010000391.1 GCA_012032975.1 Caldilineaceae bacterium
GTCCTGCCGCCGCCGGGCTTGCCGGCGACCTATCGTCTCGGCGTTCTTCCCTTCGTCCTCGTCCTAACATAGTTTAGCCTCCGTACAAGCTATTTGGTAAACGGTCAATTCGCAACACGGTGGATGGGGAAGGCAAGTGAGTTCTGTCAACCCGCCTTCCCCATCCACGCGCTTCTGAGCTTCCCTTCGGGGTCAATTCATGCCAGACCCGGCAGAGCGCCTGCCTGGCAGACGACTAATTGTTCTCGACGATATCGAAAAGGATGTTGTACATCAACACCTTGCCGTTACGACCCCTGCTGCTTCGCACCACGCCGTCAGTGTTGACTTCGTCGCTAGAGGCGTCGATGGAGGGCAATTCGCCGGTTGGCGGCAAAGGCGATGTGAGGACCGCTGACGTGCCACCCAGACTCTGGTACATGAGCAGGACACTGTTGTCGGGCGACATGGATGCGGTCCACGGGGAATAGAAGCGAGGCGGCACGCCCAGGTCGTTGACCTCGGTCATGTACTGTTCGACGCTGGTGATGTCGCTGAAATTGACAACCGGCGTGATCTGGCCGCTCTCGATTTCGATATAGTAGATCACGGCCAGCGGCACCTGGGTGTCGTTGTTGAAGGTGAAGAGGACGATGCCAGCGTTGTCGGCGTCCCATGACAAACCCACTGGAATCAATGGGAAAGAGGTGCTGGGCACGTTTGCTGCCTGGAGCGTTTCCACATTTGCCAACTGTATGGGCGGCGCACTTGTGTCGGCCAGGTCGACCAGCCAAAGCCCGTTATCTGGATCATCCATAGCAGTGGTCTCAAGCGAACTGAGCAGCAGCGCCAATTTGGTGCCGTCGGGCGAGATGGCAGAGACGCCGTCCATGAGCCAGAGTTCATCATTGAAGAAGATCATCTCGCCGCCAAACTCCTCGGTAAGCTCACGCACCAACTCAGGTTCGCCAGCTTCCGGTGAGATGCGGTAGAGGTCAAAGGTGAATTCGGTGACGCTGATCGGTTGGCTGCGCCAGAAGTAGATCATGTCGTCGGCGTCGTTCCACATCGGCAAATAATCGATATGGTACGTGCCTGGTTCGGCAGCCAGCCAATTGCCCTCGACGCCATCATCGGTCCGGTTGACATACTCCCGGGAGGCCATATCAAAGACCCAGATGTCGCTCTCGTTGCCTTGCTGAATTGGATTCTCGGTGAAGGCAATAAAGGCGTCGTCATGCGACCATTCGAACGCATACGGGTAGCCGTAATAGACGTCTGGCGCGATATAGCAATCACTTTCGGCGCCGGTGGCAAAGGTGTAGATGCACAGCTCGCCCTCACGATTCCACAGGTGACCAATCGTCGTTGGCCAGACGATAAATTCGCCGGTCGAAGAGAGGGTGGCCAACGCCGGGTTGTTTTCGGAAAGGACGTCACCGACATATTCTGCTGACTCCACGGTGACCAGCCCATCGGTCGCAGACGACATAGTATCGTCACTCTCGGCCGGCTCCTCTGTGGCAGCCGGTTCTTCAGTGGCAGCCGATTCTTCCGCCGGTGCTTCCGCCGGTGCTTCCGCCGGTGCTTCCGCCGCGGTCGGCTCCGCCGCCGCTTCTGTCGGCGCGGGCGTCGGGTCAGAATCGCCGCACGCGCCAGCAACAGGCTGACGGAGAGCAACAGGCAGATGGCTAAGCAATCGTCGTACATTCTTCATACTTTTCTCCTTTGGTTCAGATTTTCGATCCGTCGCGGCATTGGGCTACATAGCTGCTCCCGCCTGAGAAAGCGGGGCATCTGACGAGCCGGGAATGGGCGTCCATATGAAGTGATGAGAAAGATTCGCAGCGCCCTCCCGGAAGCTGTCAACCTCCGGGAAGGCGCCGAATGCGCCAAATCCTAGATACGTTTCACCACGGTGTGTCCAGAGCCAGGTGAGGCGGCGCCGTCGCCCAGATGCGCCGTCGCCAGACCCTCCCCGCCCCAAAATAGGCGAACACCGCCTATGCAGCGGTCGTGCCATAGCCGGGGATGTCGTTGCGCTTCGTATACGCGGAAGCATAATGCTGAATGTCAAGCAAAACTGCCAGGATCACCCACAGCCAGTCCCAACCTGTAAGACCGACGCCCGGTGTGTACAGGACGGTGTAAAACAGCGTCGCAAAGGGTAGAAAGACCAAACCCAAGATAGGTATGAGCCAGCCGTTGAAGGCTGCCGCAACCATATTGGGACGGGCGATCCAGTAGAACACGAAGGCAACACGCGGGGCAAAAGCTGCCAGTAGAGCAAATAAACAAACCATGATTTGGGTCTCCTCTGTGTGTACAATCTGTGTGTATAAGTTGAACGACAGTGTTGAAAAGTATGTCTGTACGAAAAATCAAACGCTATCATACGCCAGGGTTGGCTGAAAGCTAGAAACACCAACACCGCGGCTTTCGCTACTCCACCGGCGACTGTCTCAACTACGACCGGTTCAGGGCATCAGCTCTGGCGTGCCATCACCTCCTGCTCTGCGGGAGCCGCCCCAGCAGCCTCAGGCTCGTCTGGCCCAGATTCGGCCTTCCTGTCACCAAGCCCCAGAATCCCATAGGTCACCATAAAGGCTGTCAGCGCCGCGATTGGAATAGGGATCGCCTCTGTGGCGGGGATCCCGGCCAGCACCAGCACGATGACGCTCAGGGCCAACGGAACCGGAAGCAGCCCACCGGGCACCGCAGCCATCATACAGCCCACAGCGAGCGCCAATGGAACCGCTGGAAAGAGCAAGTTGATTACCACGCCCGCCGTGCCGCCGACAAAGAGCAGCGGGAAGATCGGTCCGCCAATAAAGCCGCCGGCCAGCGCGCCGGCCAATGCCACCATCTTGGCGAATAGAACCACAACCAGCAACGCAACCCCCAGCTGTGCGCCCTCCGTCGTGACGGTCTGCAGCCCTTCTGTGCCCAAAAATAGGGTCAGCGGCAGCGCAAAGCCCAGCAGTCCCAACAGCAGTCCAGCCAGTGTGGAGCGCACAACCGGTCGGCGCTCCATGGGGGCGGCCACTTTTCGGAGCAGGCGCACCAATACTCCGAAAATCACGGCCAGCACCGCACCCAAGACTCCCATGCCAATGGCAGCAAAGAGATGCCAGACCTCCACCGAATAGACTGGCAAGTCCAGCATTCCCAGGAGCGAGGCGAACTGACCACCTGCCGGCACATAGAAGAGGATGAAGCCAACAACGCCGGCCAACGCCGCAATGATCAACGTACCATAGTAGCTCACCCTCTGGTTGTGACGGGACTCAAGTGGGATGAGCATGACCATGAACGGCGATGTAAATAGACCGCCATACGCACCCATCACACCGCTCAGAACGTTGGTCTTTGACGACTCTTGCGAGAGTTTCCGGCGTTCGGAGAGCCACGAACCGAGACCCGCGCCCAACATACCGGTGGGGCACTTCTGGTCCCAGACTGAAACCGCCAATCAGGGAAACCATCGCGGTCAGCAATGCGCCTGGGATAGGACGGCGTTTGATCTGCCCGGTAGCTACCGCTTCGAAGACATCAATATCTTCGACTGGCACGAAACGACGGATCAGACCCACGATCAGGCCCGCAATCGTCATAATGGCCACGATCATCCACGATCCTGAAAAAGGCTCGGGGCCAGGCGGTTGCGGCCAGATCACGCTCAAACCGAAGTCCATGATTCCAACAAATATAAATGCTCCTACACCGCCCAGCAGACCGGAGAACAAACCCCAGCCAAACTGTCGCCAGTAGGCAGCGGATCGCGCAAATCCACTCGTCGACATTGAACGGCTCCTCTGTTTGGGATTCTGTGGCCCAGGTCAGGAAAGATGCTGGTGTGTAAGAACTGCGGGCGCAGTCAGCCAGCCAACTACCCATCTCCACAATAAGCGCCTATCGTACCAAGAGAAGGGGGGTTTCGCAACTCGCGTTTGACACCTGGGAATGCTTCCAAAATGGGGTTGCCCCCAGCGCTCGGGTTCAGTGGCGGACTGCGCAGCGGATTGTCCGCTGCAACCCGTTGTTAGCCGCGTACACGCCGATAGTGCATAGCGACTGCGCCGTTGCGAAGCGGCGTCGACGAGATCAGCTCGAGCCATCGCGTACTGGGTAGCCCGCACTGGTAAAGGGTCGGGCCGTGACCGGCGATTCTGGGGTGGACGAGAAACTTGTACTCGTCGATCAGATCCAGCCGGTCCAGCTCGGTCGCAAGCGTGCCGCTACCGAGGAGTACGCCGGCAGGGGTTGCGTCCTTGAGCTTCTGCACGCTCGTGCGCAAGTCGCCGGCGATGTGGTGGCTGTTGTTCCACGGGAAGTCCTTTCGCGTCGACGACACCACGTACTTCGGCTTGGCCTCCAGCTTGACCGCCCACTCGCGTATCGCCGGCGGCGCCTCCACGTCGCCGCGGGCGACCGCCGGCCAGTAGCCCTCCATCATCTCGTAGGTGACGCGGCCCCACAGCAGCGCCCCTACTCCTGCATGAGGCGGGTGAAGAAAGAGTGAGTCTCGTCGTCGGCGATTCCCTCCCGGTGGTCGACGCAACCGTCGAGGGTGACGTTGATACTGAAGATCA
>JAAUPU010000392.1 GCA_012032975.1 Caldilineaceae bacterium
TTGGCGTGGCGCGCCAGCCGCTCCATTTCGCCCAGAGAATCGCCGCGCTGGGCGCTGGCGCCGGCGATTTTGAAGACGAAGAAATCCCCGGCAATGCCGCGGCGCTCCTCTTCCTGGCCAGCCGGCGCGGACGCGACATCGTCGGTCACCAACACGGTGCGCACGTCCAACCCCTCGGCGCCGGCAGCGCATTTGCGCCATATTAAAGTTGAGGACATCGCCGGTGTAGTTGCCATAACAATAGAGGACGCCCGCGCCGCCATCGGCTGCCTTGGTGCAGCGGTAGACCTGTTCGCCGGATGGGCTGGTGAAGATGTTTCCAATCACAGCCACGTCGGCCATGCCCGGACCGACAAAGCCACAAAAGGCGGGATAGTGGCCAGAGCCGCCGCCGATCAGCAGGCTGGCTTTGCCGGGTTGGGGCGCGGCGTGGGCGATGACGCCGCTGGCGTTGGGCGCCTGCCTGGCATAGCGTCCATACGCGGCCAAAAACCCGGCCATCATCTCGTCGCGAAAGTTGGTGGGGTCGTTGTAGAGGTGGGTCATTTTCTGCTCCTTGAATGGGTTGCGGATCTGTGTGCAGCTTATCATCGCGAGGGGTGCAATTCAAGTTGGGGCCATCCGAGTCCAGAAGTAGACACCATCGCGAGAATCACTTGGCAATCCCTTTGACAATTGTGCTATACTGTCGTCATGATGGGTAGCAAACAACGTTTCAGCAATGACAGCAACCGCATACCCAATCCCTGCGCAGTGAGCACCGGTGCGACGGTCGGTGGAATGGTCGCGCTTAGATAGCCCGCGTCTGGAATGAGCGGGCACCCCCACAACGTGAATCGTGAATTGCTAGAAGCGCCGCAGCCAAAGCCGCAGCGCCAACGGCCTATCACGTTTCGCGTTTTTTGTTGGCTATATGCCATCCCAAAACAATCTGCTGCGACTCGATGCACCGACCCACCAAGCCATAGGAGATAGAGATGTCTGAGCAATCTTTCGACAAATATAACGCCAGCGAGATCGAGCCGAAATGGCAGGAACGCTGGGTAAGCCAGGGACTCTACACCACCAGTATAGACGAGCGGAAGCCCAAGTGGTATGCGCTGACGATGCTGCCCTATCCATCCGGAGACCTGCACACCGGCCACTGGTATGCGTTCACGCCCAGCGATGCCGGTGCGCGCTTCCGCCGCATGAACGGCTACAACGTATTCTTCCCCATCGGCTTCGACGCCTTTGGTCTGCCGGCAGAGAACGCGGCCATCGCCAACAATATCCACCCCAAGATCTGGACCTATGCCAACATCGAGCGGATGCGCGGCCAGCTGCGGCGCATGGGCGCGATGTGGGCCTGGGAGCATGAGGCGATCACCTGCGATCCAGAGTTTTACAAATGGACCCAATGGTTCTTTCTGAAGCTGTACGACGCCGACCTGGCCTATCGCGAATACGCGCCGGTGGACTGGTGCCCCAGTTGCAACACCACACTGGCCCGCGAGCAGGTCTGGGACGGTCGTTGCGAGCGCTGCGGCACCGAGGTAACCAAGAAGGCGCTGGAGCAGTGGAAGTTCCGCATCACTCGCTATGCCGATGAGCTGCTGGCCAGCCTGGAGACAATCGAATGGCCCGAACGGGTCAAGGTGATGCAGACCCACTGGATCGGGCGCAGCGAAGGCGCGTCGGTGACCTTCCACACGGAACAGGGCGACCCCATCGAGATCTTCACCACCCGACCGGACACGCTGTGGGGAGCGACCTTTATGGTGTTGGCGCCGGAGCATCCACTGGTCGAGCAGGTGACGACCGCGGCGCAACAAGCAGCCGTGGCCGACTATGTCACAGCGGCCGCGGCCATGGAGGAGATCGCCCGCACCGCGGCGGATAAGGAGAAGACCGGTGTCTTCACCGGTGGTTATGCGGTCAATCCGGTCAACGGCGAGCGCATTCCGATCTGGATCGCCGACTACGTGATGATGGGCTATGGCACGGGTGCGATCATGGCCGTGCCGCCCACGACAGCCGCGACTTCGAGTTTGCGACGAAATACGCTCTGGAAATCCGGCGCGTGATCACCGGCCCTGATGGCGCCACCGGCCCGATGCAAGAGGCATACGATTCCAAGGACGAGGGCCAACTGATCAACAGCGGCCACTTTGATGGCGCGCCGGTCAAGGGCGCGGCGGCCAAGGTGACTGCCTGGCTGGAGGAGCAGGGCACCGGCAAGGCGTCGGTCAACTATCGGCTGCGCGACTGGCTGATCAGTCGCCAGCGGATGTGGGGGTCGCCTATCCCCATCCTCTATTGCGCGGCGTGTGGCGTGGTGCCGGTTCCCTACGAAGATCTGCCGGTGGTGCTGCCCGACGACGCCGAGTTCAAGCCGACCGGCGAAAGCCCGCTGCGCGAGCATCAGGGCTTCCGCTATGTCACCTGCCCGACCTGCGGCGGCCCTGCCGAGCGAGAGACCGACACCCTGGACACCTTCATGTGCTCCAGTTGGTATCAATATGCCTATGTCTCGCCCTATTTCAAGACCGGTGAAAAACTGCACGCCGATGACATGCCCTGGGAGCCGCAAGCCGGCGACTACTGGCTGCCCGTGGATCAGTACACGGGCGGCATCGAGCACGCGACCATGCATCTGCTGTATACGCGTTTCTTCACCAAAGCGCTGCGCGACATCGGCATGGTCGAGTACAACGAACCGATGACGCGACTGTTCAACCAGGGCATGATCCTGGGACCGGATGGCGAGAAGATGTCCAAAAGCCGGGGCAATGTGGTCAACCCCGACGAAATGGTGGACCGCTATGGCGCGGACACGGTGCGCGGCTATCTGATGTTTATCGGTCCATGGGACCAGGGCGGCCCGTGGGATCCCAGCGCCATCGAGGGAGTCAGCCGCTTTATGCACCGGGTCTGGTCTGTGGTGGTCGACGGGGCAGCCGTGGCGGATGAAGGTGATGGCGAAGCCGATCCGGTTGCCGTGCGCGACCTGGAACGCAAGCTGCATCAGACCATCATCAAGGTGACCGACGACATCGCAAACTTCCGCTTCAACACTGCCATCGCCGCCATGATGGAACTGAACAACATGCTGATCAAGCTGAAGGAGACGGCGGTCACCCACGCGCCCATCTGGGCCGACGCAGTGCAAACTCTGGTGCTGATGATGGCGCCCATCTTCCCGCACATCAGCGAGGAACTGTGGCACAGGCTGGGCACACCACCAGCGTCCACCTGCAAAGCTGCCGCTGGGCGATGTGGAAAAGGCCAAAGAAGACGAGATCACCGTCGTCATCCAGATCAACGGCAAGGTGCGCGACAAGCTGTCGCTGCCGCCCGGCGTTGACAAGCAGACGCTGGAGAAGCAGGCCATGGCTTCCGAACAGGTGCAGCGCTGGATCGACGGCAAGTCGGTGCGAAAGGTCATCGTCGTTCCAGATAAGCTGGTGAATATCGTCATTGGGTAGCATGGCGTCCAACAGAGATCGCTAGAAGAACGGCGGGTGGTGCATTGCACCACCCGCCGTTCTCTTTTTGTTGACCACCCTCTGTTGCAGTTGCCCAGGCCATCCATCTGTCCCGGAAAAATGGGGACAACCTGCCCTGGCTTTCGCTGCCGAAAATCCCTATGCTTGATCTGTTTCAGATAGCTCCTCTATCCGCGTACTGTTGAGGAAGATCGGCAACATCTATCTTGGCCCGCCTGCGGGATGATCACACGACGTTAAACAGGCCTTAAGCTTGGCCTGTTATGGTTGGGCCGGAAGATGATTCGCCCTGTTGCGTCTTTTCACCGAAAAATGATGACCTGTCGGTCGCACGGGTTCGCCGTCCGAAAGTCAGAGCCAAAGGAGGTTCGCGATGATATACAAGTCTGTATCTGCGATCCCTGGCCATGTGCGTATCGTCTTTGAATTGCCGCCTGCATATGGCAGATCGCATCTATCTCACAGGGAACTTCAACGATTGGAACCAACGAGAGCTACCCATGTACCAAGAGCGCGACGGTGCATGGCGCATCGCCCTCGATTTTCCCCAGGGTCAACAGTTCGAGTTCCGCTATCTGGTCGATGGCCAATGGCGCACGGATTACCATGCCGATGGCTGCTTGACCAACCCGTTCGGCTCCGAGAATAGTCTGGTTCAGGCGGAGATCTTGGATGATGGCGGGGAGACAATCGCACCGCCCTCGACCCACATCTCTGCATCCGACGATCTGCCTGTACGACCGTTGGATACTCACCCCGCGCCGTCCCTCAAGATTACCTCGGTGCGCTCCTCGGGCCGCGCCCTTTTTGGCCAGACAAGCCGGCCGCGGCTTGATGACGTAGGCTGAGCCGGTCTATCTTCTGCAAGACGTCGGGTCGCCCACGCGCAAGGCTCTGGCGCGTCCGGAAAGGGCCGAAGCCCAGGGGGCCGGGTCGCCCACGACGTAGAGGCGTTTCACCGCGATGCAGGCCTGACCGGGCGTTGAGGAAGGCCCCCCAGCAGAGGGGCGTCGGCGGTCGATTCCAGCGGGGCGTCGGGCAGGACGATCGCGGCGTCGAACCCCGGA
>JAAUPU010000393.1 GCA_012032975.1 Caldilineaceae bacterium
TCGGTCATTTCCAGGGTGACCGACCGGTCTGCGTAGATGGCGCCACCCTCTATAGCCTGATTCGCGACAAAGCTGGAGCTGAAGAGGTTGGCGTCTCCCGCAGCGGATGCGAGATAGAGAGCGCCGCCAAGGTTGGCTGAATTGAACTCGAAGACGGATTGAACTATCTCGACGGCGCCCTGGCTTCCACCCATATACAGGCTACCGCCATCCTGCGCGCGATTGTTTCGGAAATTGCTCTCTTCGATCCGCACGCGGCCAAGCGAATAGAGGGCGCCGCCCAGCCCTGCCTGGTTGCCGAAAAAGCGGCTGTCGAAAACATGCATTTCCGTTCCCTCTGCCGCCCGGATCGCTCCACCCGGCTGACCGGTCAGAAAGCCGCCTTCCATGTTTAGATTGTGCAGGGAAAGGCGGGCCTGATTCTCCACTTCGAGGAAGCGCGTTTTGCCGGTCTTCACCGCCCGTCGGAAGACCGCGCCACTGCCCTCGATGACCAGATCCTCGGTCACAACGCCGAGGCCATTGTTGTTGCTGTTCACCGTGGCAAAAACGAGATAGACGCAGTTCTCTGCCAAAGCCAATGTATCTTCGTCTGCGTCACTGTTTGCCTGGGCAAGCGCTGCTTTGAATTCTGAAGTGCTACAGGATACATTGAATACCTGGCCAGCAAGGGCGGTTTCCGTGCCGAACCAGAGCGCCAGCGTTGCTAGCAACAACGCGACGCCCAGGGAGTACGCGTAAGTCAGAAATCTTGATTGCATGGGTTGTCCTCTTTCTCTGCAAGTCCGCTGCAAGTGCGTCGCCTCAACCCGCTCTAACGGGCGTCCTCGTCTACAGATGGACGCGATTGGCGGCGATGGTCGAACCGCCTAAGCAGACGCCGACCACCGCCACCATCAGTTCGTGCAAGCTGTTACTGTTGAACCTCGATCTCGAAGCGCAGGTTGACGCCTTCCGAGGAGTTGAAGCCCAGCAGCGTCTGCATGGCCTCGCCGCGTGCTTCTGCGTATTCACCCGTGCCGCCGGTCACGGCGCGCAGGCCGACCAGGTCGATGTCGGAAAGTTCGTAGCCGTCGGTCACCAACTGGCCGCCGCCATGCTCCTCGTCAAACATGTAGAGCTGGGTCGTGATCACCCATGGGCCGGTGGTGGCATGGGCCGCATCGCCGACGAACCAGCCGCGACAGACCCACTCGCCGATGACCTTGTCAGGGAATTCGGGGCTGCCATCGGGGTGAGTGCCGTTGGTTCCGTCGAGGGTGCCGTATTCGTAGATGTAGCCCTGCGTGACGAAGCTCGCGCCGTGGGCCGGCAGACCATCGTCAAACGTCTTGGTCTGGTCGAAAGCAAAGCGAGCCATATCCTCGGCCACGTCGAACTTTAGCAGAACAGACTCGGCAGTTTCCTCGCCTGCTGCCGCCTGCATCATGACAGCGGCTGGCGCTGTAATGGGTGCGCACGCGGTGATCACCAACATCGCGACGATCAATAGGGGTAGCAGATAGCGTTTCATAGTTCTCTCCTTGTGAATAGTTGGTTTGCTGAAAAGTTGTTTGTCGAAGTTAGGTATTGCGCTTTGCCGGTCGCTGCCGGCCGTTCAAGACAGTTCAGCGGTCATCGGCGCCTCCTTCTGTGAATCCACGAAACAGCAGTCACGAACGAACATGACCCCAGCATAGCGGGGCGGTGCAACGAAAGGGTCACCGCTCTGCAACGAGGGTGCAACGATTGCGTTACGCACACCCATTTCGCTTCGCGCCGCTTCGCGCTATAATGCGGCTAGCCTCTTTGATGACTTGTCCTGGATGCCAACGATGACCAAATTGCTGGAGATCAAGCTGCTCGGTCCGCCAGAGGCGCTTCTGGACGGCAAGCCGATCACCGGCTTCCGCTCTGGAAAAGCCCAGGCGCTCCTCTACTATTTGACGGCGACCCGCCAACCGCACTCGCGCTCGACGTTGGCCGGTCTCTTCTGGGGCGATGTAGCCGAACAACATGCGCGCCGAAGCCTGACATCAGTGCTCTCCAACTTGAAGCAACTGATACCCGAACATCTTCAGATTGAGCGTGATACAGTTGAGTTTGATCGCGAGCGTGCGCACCAGCTCGACGTCGCGATCTTCGAGGAAGAAATCGACGCGGGGAGCGCAAACGTCGAGCAACTGCGTCACGAAATCAGCCGCTATCGGGCTGATTTCATGGACGGCTTCTACATCCAGGACGCGCCGGAGTTCGAGCAGTGGATGTTAGGCGAGCGGACTCGCCTGCGCGAGAAGTTGCTGGGCGTTCTCTTTACCCTGGCCGATCTGCTGGTGGAAAAGGGCGATCTGGAAGGGGCCATCGAATGCATCCGGCGCATTCTTGGCCTGGAGCCGTGGCGCGAGGACGCGCACCGCCGGCTCATGGTGCATCTCGCGCAGAATGGACAGCGGGCCGCGGCGCTGGCCCAGTTCGACCGCTGCAGGACGCTGCTGGCTGAAGAACTGGGCGTCGATCCAGAAGCCGAAACTGTCGAACTGGCCGAGCAGATTCGACGCGGATCGGTGGCCCGAAGAGCGCAACCACCGCGGCGGCCCATGCCCAGCGCCCTGCCCACCTACCCGACATCCTTTGTTGGCCGTGAAGTGGATCTGGCGGAGATCGTGCGCAGGCTGCGCGATCCGTCCTGCCGGCTGCTCTCACTGGTGGGTCCGGGCGGCATCGGCAAGACGCGGCTGGCCCTGGAGGCGGCCCGTCGTCTGGCCACGCCCTGGGATGGTCAGGGAGAGTATGTCGATGGATGTTATTTTCGTCGAGCTACAGCCCGTGGCCGCGAAAATCTGGCGTTACGGCCGCCATCGCGGAATCAATCGGCTACAGCTTTTCAGGCCGTGTCTTGCCTGAAGCGCAGCTGGCAGCCTATCTGAGCGACAAACGTTGTCTGCTCATCCTGGACAATTTCGAGCATCTGCTCGACGCCGCGCCCGGCATTTCCGACCTGTTGATTGCCGCGCCCGGTGTGGATGTTTTGGTGACATCACGCGAAGCGTTGCGGCTTCAAGAAGAGTGGTTCCACCCGATCGCCGGTCTCTCCTTCCCAGACCGTTTTCGCGAGATAGAGATAGCGCCAGAGCCGGCAACCTATGATGCGGTTCATCTCTTCGAGATGTGCAGCCTGCGCGCCCAGCCCACCTTTTCACTCAGCGCCCACTGGCAAGAAGTTGTCCACATCTGCCAGTTGGTGGATGGAATGCCGCTTGGCATCGAGTTGGCCGCCACCTGGCTGTCGGTCCTCTCGATTTCGGCCATCGCAACCGAGATCGAGCGCAACCTGGATATTTTGACCGCACGCCACCGCAACATGCCAAAGCGCCATTCCAACATGCGCGCGGTTCTCGAACAGTCATGGGCCATGCTCGCGCCTCGCGAACAGGAGATCCTGGCGCGATTGTCGCTCTTCCGGGGTAGTTTCGACCGGCGCGCCGCAGAGGTCGTGGCCGAGACATCGCTGCTCGAACTGACGCCGCTTTTCGAGAAGGCGCTCTTACGGGTCACGCCCAGCGGTCGCTATCTGCTCCACGAGCTGTTGCGCCAGTTCACGTTGGAAAAGCTGGCGCAGAACCGGGACGCCGTCGCTGATACCGGTCGCCGTCATGCCAGATACTACCTTGATTTTCTCCACGAGCGCGAGTACACCCTCTATGACAAAACGCAATCGGCGGTCTTGGATGAAGTCAAACTAGAGCTGGACAACATTCGGGCTGCATGGAGCTACGCTCTGGAAGTGGGCGATGTCGACCTGCTCGAGAAGGCGGCCACTGGCCTCCATCGATTCTTCACGCTGCGCAGTCGATTCCGCGAGGGTCGCGAGCTGTTGACAACCGGCCTGCTGCGACTCGATTCGACCCCACCCAGCGATCATGTTCGACGACTACGTGCGCAACTACAGTTGCAGTGTGGGTCTCTGCTGGTCATCACAGATGCCATTGAGTCGGGTCGCCAGATGGTGGAGCAGGGTTTGGCCAACGCAACGGATACGCGATGGCAGGCGTTTGGCGCGTACACCCTCGGTTGGCTGGCCAAGGCGCAAGGCAACCGCGTTGCCGCGATCGAACAACTTCAACGCTCTCGCCAACTCAGCCAGTCTATCGACGACCTCAATGGCGAGACCGAAGCTTTGATCGGTCTTTCGGATGTGATTTCCACGTTCGTAGACTACGAAGAGGGAGCGCAGCTTGGCAGGCAAGCGCTTGCCCTTGCACGCAGGCTTGGCCGACCGGACCTGATCGCACGCGCGTTGGATATGCTTGCCTGGGCGACCAATTGTATGGGGAACTACGACGAGGCTGAGAGCTATTGGCAGGAGAGCCTGGAGATCTGCCGTGCGATAGAGAGTCTGTATGGCGTGGCCATCAACCTGGGATTCCTTGGCTGGACGGCCTATTGCAATGGCGGAGGCCATCTCCCCGCCGGGCTTCAATACTATCAAGAAGCGCTGACGATCCTCCGTCAGATCGGCGACCGCAATAATCTAGCCATGACCCTAGGTGATATTGCATTGGCTTCTGTCGACGC